>CALMZT010000787.1 GCA_937870805.1 uncultured Chloroflexota bacterium | reverse complement strand
AGATTTTGCCTGGCGGCGGGTTTTGAACCCGCTGCGAGAAACCATTAAGCGTTATTTTGATGCCTGAGACCTGCCAGGTCGCCCCTACAGGCATACCGCCTCTATTTGGAAGTCTTAAACAATCCTAACGTTAAAGTGTCAATGGGTGTGAGCTTCTGGTGACAGCGATATATTCCACACCTGTTTTTTAGGCATTTTTCGGTTAACGTTCTGGCGTTCATCGTCTTCAATCTGTATGGAACCTTTTGCGCCTGTTCCGTGTCTATAGTGGCAGAAGGGGCATGATCAATCTATGGCTGAACAACGCTATCAGACGTTTGACCCGGATATTCCCATCATGCGCGGCATTGTCGCGGGTGATATGCGCGCCTTAGATGCGCTGTACGCTCGGCACGGCGGCGCGCTGTTGAGCTTTCTGATTGCGCGATTGGGGGATCGCCAGAGTGCCGAAGAGGTGCTGCAAGATACGATGATGGCGGCGTGGCGTGAGGCACACAATTTCCGTCATGAAAGCAGTATCCGCACATGGCTGTTTGTCATCGCCCGCAACCGCGCCACCAACTTACAGCGCAAGCATAAGCCGCAGCTCACCCTGCTGGACGAAGCGATCAGCGCGGGAGATACCGGACCGCTGGAAAAAGTAGAGCGTAATGCTGCTGCCGATGCGGTACGCGGCGCGCTGCATCATCTGCCGCCACAGCAGCGCGAAGTTTTAGTGCTCGTGTTTTACAACCAACTCACCCCGTCGGAAGCAGCAGATGTATTGGGCATCAGCGACGGAACGGTGAAAAGCCGCCTGCACCGCGCCAAGGAAATGCTTCGCCGGATTTTGCGGCAGCAGGGAGGAATTTAGCAATGCCAGATAAATGGGAAGAAATGCTGCCCTTTTACGTCGCGGGGACACTCGACCCACGACAGCGAACAGGACTGGAACGACACCTGGATGACTGTGAGACGTGCCGCCGTTCGTTGAATGAATGGTATTTGATCGGGGAGGCGGTGCGCGCGGAGGCGGATTCGTGGGCGCGGACGCTGCCGTTACCGCGTTACAATGGGCAGTTCGGAGCGATGCCCGCCGCCATGCACTCGGCAAGACGTGAACGCCCGCGCCGCGCACTGGCATTTGGGACGCTGGCGGCGTCGCTCATCGCCGTGCTGCTGTTAGGCTCACTGATTGCCTACATGGCAGCAAGACCCAAACCAGAAGACCAAACCGCCAGTGGCAACACTGGCGCTGTTGCGGTTGCGGCGACGCAGACAGCGCTGGCGAATACTCTTTTAAGACCCACAAATACACCCACTGATTTGGGATTGATTACCAACACCATTGCCGCACCGACGGCGACACCGACAGTTACGATTATTTTTGAGCCGACGAAAACGACTACCCCGCGCGGGATTGGTGGGGGTGGCGGCAGTTTAGTGCAAGGCACGCCTGTACCGACAACGGACAATTTTACGACGCCGATTTATGGCTGCTTCGTGCGAGCGGCAGGTCCGAATGCTGCCAATATCTATCGTTTTCCGGTGACGAACGGTGAAGTGGTCGATACGTTGGGGACAGGCGATTTTCTGATGGTGTATACGGCAAGCGGCGATGGCTGGTTTGAACTGCTGGCGCCGAACATCCAACTGCCGGGCTGGGTGTGGGGTGGCGATGTGGTGATGACTGGCGCGGACTGTCACACGCTGCCGCTGCCAACGCCGACGATGGCAGTGACCTTTCCCCCGTGTACCGCGCTGACGACAACGACGGTCTTTTTACGCCCTGATCCGTTCGATACCTCGCCCATCACGGCGCGCCTTTCAGCGGGCGCGCGCGTTGGCGTGCTGACGCTGAGTGATAACGGCTGGTATATGGTACAGGCGATTGACTCCAGTACCGGATGGACGCCTGTTGAAAGCGTGAGCCTGGAAGGCAATTGTACCGATTTGCCGTATACAGAGGGCTATATCGGCTTCCCGACGGCAACACCGATGCCAACGAATACGCCGGAAAATCCGCCGCCGAGTCCGTAGAGCAGCTTTCAGCGGTCAGCAAAGACAAAGATGAACCGCCAAGACACCAAGAATGCCAAGATGAAGAGGAGAAAGAGAGGAATTTTCGCGTTTGACCTCACCCTCAATCCCTCTCCATTTCTGATACGGGTCTCGTGGATGAAGACTCACCATATGGAAGGGACTTCAGACTCGCGTTGGCGATATTTCGAGCATTTGAATGGATTTATTTTGCAAAGGTGTCGATTTTGGCGATAGTCATTCGTTATTGTTGTAGAAACCAAACAATAAGGAGTAGACAATGCGTTTCATGCTGATGGTGTATGGTGATCCGAATGTTGAAGATCGTCCGATGGAAGAATGGGTTGAGTTTCACACCAAATATGGGATGACAGGCAATATGCAATTTGCCGAGCGCTTGCATGACGTGACGACGGCGACGACGGTGCGCGTGCGTGATGGCAAAGCGGTGACAACTGATGGACCGTTCGCTGAGACAAAAGAACATCTTGGCGGGGTGTATGTGTTCGAGTGCAAGGATTTGGATGAGGCGATTCGTATTGCTGGTGAGTGTCCGGCGGCGAAAACGGGATCGCTGGAGATTCGTCCGATTTTTGAAGTGCCAGGGGAATAGCGTGACTGGTTATTCGTTTAAACCTTACAGCGTATACGTGTACAGATGCGTTTTAACAAAAAACGAACGACGAACGACGAACAACCAATAACCCTTCCCACATCTCAATTACATTAGGACTTACGCAGTTGACCAATAACCTGTGCTCGAACAGTGGGTTTAAACCCACTGTCCATGAACCCAACTGCGTAGCTTCTAAGCTATCAGTTCAATTTGAGATGTTCAGGGTGATCCCTACGGATGAGCATGGTTATTCACTAAAATTTCATGAAGCGTTTGATGCAAATCTTAATTTGTGTTGTAAGATTTAAGCATCATTTATGATAGGGGGATAATGATCGTGCGACGTTCTACATTCGTTTTGATTGGTGTGCTGGTGAGTCTGCTGATTGCTGGTGTGGTGCTGGCTGTGCCGGGTTTCGATGATCGCGGTAATCCTAACGATCCGCGTGTCAATGAGCGTGCCAATGCGTGCTACGATGGCGGCACGCTGGCGGGAAAATGTGATGAGCAGGCGGAATGGGATGCGGGATGGTACCTCATCCGTTTTGAGTATGGGCTGCTCAATTGTGACAATTTCCCATCACAGTTCAGGTGGGTGCTGCCGACATGTGGAGAAACGGGTGGTGGGTCTATCGGAGATGTGCTGCCAACGTTTACACCGACGATGCCCCGTTAATTTTGAGACTGCTGCGTGTTTAACAGAACAGCCGTGTCCACAGGGGCGCGGCTTTTTGTTTTCCATGCCTTCTGTTTAACCTTCCCAACCCCTTCACAAGGGTAGGTATTTTATGCAAGGCAATTGAGCGCTCGCCATGACCTCACCCCAAGCCCCTCTCCCAACGCGCAAAAGTTGAGCGAGAGTGAAGCTGTCTGGCGCGGGAGAGGGGCTTCAAGACGCGCGTTGTTGAGCGTTTGAGCATGAAAATCGCCTTAAAGCAAGTGTATTTTGGAATGTTTGTTGAGCTAAGAATTAAATACCTACCCTTGTGAACCCTAAATCCCTCTTCCCTGCGGGTGCTTGGCTGCAAGTGTGACTTGTGTGGCGGGAGAGGGACTTCAATCCGCGCGCGTTAGATGTGACTTTGGAATCAAAAGCCACCTTACTTACTGATGTTACGCAGGATTAGCTCGAACAAGGGGTTTAAACCCCTTGTTCACAGGTTCACGGTGCGTAACGTCAGTTACTTATTCTGTTTGTGAATACGCTTTTAACTATATGCTAGACTCGTAATCGTCGGCATATCGGGAAAGGCGTATGAGCGAGACACAGCAGGCGATTGAACAGGCGTTTCAGGAGTCGTATGGGCGGGTGCTGGCGGCGCTGATCGGCAAGTTTGGCGATTTTGATCTGGCGGAAGATGCACTGCAAGAGGCGTTTCTCACGGCGCTGGAACGCTGGACGAGTGACGGAATCCCACCCAACCCTGGCGGCTGGCTGATGGTCACAGCGCGCAACAGGGCGATTGACCGTCTGCGGCGCGAGAGGACGCACAACAATAAACTCGCCGAAATTTACGAGACGCCTGAAGATGAGGATGATTTGGACAGTATTCCTGACCAACGGCTGAAGCTGATTTTTACGTGCTGTCATCCGGCGCTGGCGAAAGATGCACAGGTCGCGCTGACGCTGCATACGCTGGGCGGGCTGTCAACCGAAGAAATCGCGCGGGCGTTCCTCGTGCCTGTGCCGACGATGGCGCAGCGCTTGGTGCGTGTCAAGCGCAAGATCAAAACCGCGCAAATTCCCTATCGCATTCCGCCAGCCGATTTGATTGAAGAACGGCTTGACGCGGTGCTGTCGGTGATCTATCTGATTTTCAATGAAGGCTACTTATCGACTTCAGGCGAACAGTTGATACGCTATGACCTGTGCGCTGAGGCGATACGGCTGGCGCGCGTGCTGACGAGTTTGTTGACGAATGATACTCAGCCTGGCGAATCGGCAGAGACGTTGGGCTTACTGGCGCTGATGCTGCTGCACGATGCGCGACGTAACGCGAGGATGGATGCGCGCGGGGAAATGATCGTGCTGGAAGATCAGAATCGCCAATTGTGGAATCGGCAGATGATTGATGAGGGTGTCGCTATTCTGGAGCATTCGGCGCAGATGCGGCAGCCGGGCGTGTATCAACTGCAAGCTGCGATTAGTGCGGTACATTCGCAGGCGGCACGCTATGAGGATACCGATTGGAAGCAAATCGCGGCGCTGTATCGTGAATTGTACAAGCTCAGTCCGTCGCCTGTGGTGAACCTGAATTGGGCGGTGGCAGTGGCGATGTCTGAGGGGTACGAGTACGGCTTGCGGCTGCTTGACCAGTTGAATGGCTACTACGACATGAGCAGCTATGTGCCATATCATGCTGCGCGTGCTGATTTGCTGCGGCGCACGGGGCAGATTGCAGATGCGAGAGGTGCATATCAGCGGGCGCTGGAATTGACACAGAATCAGGCGGAACAGGCATTTTTTAGACGGCGACTGGCGGAACTCAGCGTTGAAGATTGCGTCACTATCTGCCGACGTTTGGCAACTGCTTTAGTAAGATAATTTCCAGCGGCTCATTCGGCAGCAGTAACGCACCTATATCTTGATAACCCAACTTGCGGTAAAAATGCTGTGAAGTTTCGTTAGACAGTGTAGAAGTCATCACTTGTGTAAAGCCTTGTGCAGACATCTGCGCTTCCCAATGGATGACGAGCTGTGTGCCGATTCCTCGACTTCGGCAATTGGCGTCTACGAACAGCATGTTCATCAGTGGGATCGAATCCCAAAATAGGCTATAGCGCAGCCAACCAACGATGACGCCGTTGTCTTTGGCGACGAAGACTTCACCTGCCGCGATTTTGCGCTGCAAGATTGGCGCGCTGATATGGGGATCGTGAGCAGCAAGATAGGCGAAGTCTTCAGGCATGGCAGTTGAAATGTGGGTCATTGAGATTTAGTTTATTGGTCGTTCGCCAACGATAGCGAACTCAGGTTACAATCGCAAGCCACAATACTGTTGAGCAAAAGGTGTTTTTTATGAACGACTCGCAAAAGAAAAGTTTAGTACAACAAGCATTGGAAGAAGGGAACGGCATTGTGCGGCTGATGCCCGCATGGGTGCCGCGTTCATTTTGTGTTCCCGGCAGGCGGCTGCGATTGCATCCCGACGATTTGTACGCACTGGGAGCGCATCGAGGCGGGATTGATGAACGCTGGTTTTCTTCGACCACGCACGCCGATAATGGTCCTGGTACGCCTGAGGATGAGGGACTGAGCTATATTTTTAGCGAGGGTGGGAAAGCGCTGCTGCTGGATGCCATGAATATGATGGCGGAAGCGCTGCTTGGCAGAGAGGCGGTGGAAAAGTACGGCGGTTGGGTGATGTACAGCAAGTTTTTCGACAACATGTATCCGCTGCCGCATCACATCCACCAGAATGACGAATTCGCCGCAAAGGTCGGCAAGCTGGGCAAGCCGGAAGCGTATTTTTATCCGGCACAGTATAACGCCGCGCTGAACACGTTTCCGTATACGTTCTTTGGCTTTGAGCCGGGCACGACGATTGAGCAAGTGGTGGACTGTCTGAAGCGCTGGAATCAGGGTGACAACGGCATCCTGGAACTGTCGAAGGCGGCGCGGCTGAAGATCGGGACGGGCTGGTATGTGCCGCCGGGGATGCTGCACGCGCCGGGAACGTTGTGTACGTATGAGCCGCAGCGTGCCAGCGACGTGTATTCGATGTGGCAGTCGCTGGTGGCGGATTACAACTACGTCCAGCCGTCAGACTTGTGGAAGGACGTGCCGAAGGAGCATCACGGCGATTACGATTATCTGATGGCGATGATTGATTGGGAACTGAACGTTGACCCGAATTTCAAGCAGAAACACTACCTTGAGCCGAAGCCCGCGCACGCGCCAGAAGCTATCCAAGAACAGGGCTACGAGGAGAAGTGGATTGTCTACGGCAGCGAATACTTCAGCGCGAAGGAATTGACGGTGCTGCCCGGCAGGATTGTCACAGTGAAAGATGCGGGCGCGTATGGGTTGATCTGCGTGCAGGGGTACGGGCGTTTCGGCAAGTTCAACATTTCTGCGCCGACCATGATTCGCTTCGGGCAGATGACAGAAGACGAGTTCTTTGTGACGCATGACGCGGCGACGACGGGCGTGGAGATCACGAATTTGAGCAGCACCGAGCCGCTGGTGATCCTGAAGCATTTTAATCCGGGCAATCCTGAGATGCCGATGATGTAAGCAAAGAGCAAAGAGCAAAGAGCAAAGAGCAAAGAGCAAAGAGCAAAGAGCAAAGAGCAAAGAGCAATGAGCAATGAGCAAAGAGCA
>CALMZT010000786.1 GCA_937870805.1 uncultured Chloroflexota bacterium | reverse complement strand
ACAAGCGGGGTCCCGCGCTGAATGGGATGTACTCGTAAGGTGATGGGTTAATCGTTTCCCAGCGTTCGGGCATAAATTTGTCAGGCTGTTCATAAATCTGCGGCAGTCGATGCGTCATGAAGTGGCTGTACATCACGGGTGAGTTCGCTGGACGCTGATAACCGCCGATCTCAAACGGTTCGACGCCTGTGCGCACCTGCCATGTCAGCGGCGGCATCAGGCGCAGCGTTTCCTTAATCACACGCTCTAACAGCGGTAGTTTTCCCAACTGCTCAACCGTCGGCGCAGCGCCATGCAGTACGCCTTCGCATTCGTTTGCCACGTCCGCCAACAGATCAGGATGCTGCGATAAAAAGAACAGCACCCACATCAGCGTATTCGCGCTGGTTTCGTGTCCGGCGACGAAGAGGATATTGGTTTGCCCCAGAATTTCGTCGTCGGTGAGCGCATTGCCATCTTCGTCGTGGGTTTGCAGCAGCGTCGAAAGCACATCACTGCCGCTAGTGCCACGCTTGCGGGCAATCACCGCGCGGATCTTTTCGACCACTTCATCGGATGACTTTAGCAAGCGCCGATACGGGAAACCGGGCACATCATAGGGAAAGATGCGTCCCATCGGGTGAACGATCAGCGCCAACCACTGCGCGATCAACCCGCCAAGATTTTCTTCCACTGTGTCCAGCCCAAACAGCGTTTTGTTGGCAACCTGCATCGTCAATTCGCGCATATCGTATTTAATATCGCGCACGTCACCCGCTTGCCACTGAGACAAAAGCTGCTCGGTGAGGTTGACCATATCGTCGCGATAGGACTCGATATATTTTTTGTGAAAGGCTGGCATCACCAGACGGCGGTGCTGGCGGTGGCGTTCGCCATTTTCCATCACCAAGCCTGTGCCCAACTGTTCCATCGCGCTGCCGGGTTTACCGCCCAGGTCAGGGCTGTAGAACTGCGATGGGTTGCTCAATAACTGCTGGTTGTAATGGGGACTCAACGCCAACAGCATCCCTTTTGCGCCGTTTTTCAACTCGCCCATCGGCGCAGAAAGCTCACCGTACTTTTGATAAGCATTACGCAGTGCGCGCAGCGGATTGCTGAAAAACTGGATGTAGCGCCAGTAGACACTCGCCGTACCATACGGGGGCGGACCGGGGATTTTAGTTGTAGAAGGAGCAGAGGTTTTGATAGCATTCATATCGTTTTCTCACCTACCAAGAAGGTATTCAGGAGTTAAATATTTAGCTTCAACAGGTTTTTCTGTAGGGAGATAAATGCAAACTTTGATGTCAAAATCTTTTACGACGGAACACATCAATGGACCAACAGCTTTCCAATCTAAATTGCCCAAACCACAACCTAATGCAGGCAATGCAAGCGAGGTAATTCCTAGAGATTTATAGTTTTGCTTCAACCAGTCTAGCCCAGATACAATATACTCGATTTTCGAATCTTCCTTCCAATGTCGTTTGGTAGCAAACAACAAGAACCATGTTCCATAATCTGTTTCAACTGGAACCTCAGACAATTGATCAGCAAGCGATGATTCTCGTTTAACGAGGGCTGGTCTACCAATTTGTAATGTTTTTCGTTTACATAAATCCTGATAACTGACGTAAACGTCAGGGAATTGGTATTTTGCTCGTGCTGCTAATCCTTTCCCCATTACCCCAACCATATTTACGCTAATGGTCAAGGTTTGCATGTGAGAAAAGTACATATCCCCTTGCGCTAGGAATAGCGAGTCAGTAAGAGCAAGCTGACGCTCAGGTTGAAAGAACATATAAGGCTGAGGACAATACCTTCGCCAAAAATGAAGGGATGTAGGGCTTTTGAGGTAGAGTAGTTGTCAACCAAAACAAACGACTCA
>CALMZT010000785.1 GCA_937870805.1 uncultured Chloroflexota bacterium | reverse complement strand
ACTAACAGCGCATAAACGAACCACAACTGTGTCTCAAAGGCGTTAAAGCTGAGCAATACAGCACAGATCAAATATGCTCCCATTGCTGTTATGAGATAGCCTTTGAGGGGTGTATTGGGTCGTAGAGCAACGATAATACCAATGACACTGCCAAGTAACCAACACAGCGTTACTAAAAGATAAGTGCCAAAGCCTGAAGACAGGGTAAAGGTAAGCTGGAAGAAGAAGCCTGTTTGCAGTAGACCGAGAAGCAAGCCCACGAGCAAAATGTAGGTGTGGCGAGAAAGTTTCAGCATTCAAGTGTCCTTTTGATTTGCTTGCGTTGTTTTTGACAAGCGTCCCTTCACGCTATAATTTGACGGACATCATTATTGTGGAGCAGCTGTTGTGGCAGATCAAATTCGCGCGTTCATCTTCGATCTGGATGGGGTAATCACTGATACGGCGGAATTTCACTATCTGGCATGGAAACGACTGGCAGATGAGCAAGGACTTTCATTCACACGCGAGGACAACGATCAACTACGTGGAGTTTCCCGACGTGAAAGTCTCAACCGTCTGCTTAAAGGTAAAGCGATTCACGAGGAAACTGCACTCGCGTGGATGGAGCGCAAGAATAATTATTACCGTGAGTATCTGGCGACCATTACACCGGAACACTGTCTGCCTGGCGTGCTGCCATTTTTGAATGCAGCGCGTGCTGCGGGTTTGAAAATCGCTATCGGTTCTGCCAGCAAAAATGCGCGCGATGTGCTTGAGCGATTGGGGATTTTGCAGATGTTTGATACTATCGGCGACGGGAATGTCGTGCTGAATACCAAGCCCGCGCCTGATCTTTTTGTATGGGTCGCTGGTCGTTTGGATATATATACGAATCAGGGGGTCGTGTTTGAAGACGCTGAGGCAGGGATTGACGCGGCACTGCGAGGTGGCTTCTGGACAGTGGGCGTTGGAACCGCGAATATCCAGCACGCGCATATGGTCAGCCCCAACGGCTTAGCTGGATTATCGGTGCAGCAAGTGCTGGCGCGATTTAAAGCCTGATGCCTGATGATTCACGCACAATGAGCTTGGGTGGCAGCAGGACACGCTGAGCTTTGAGTGAACGGTTATTCACGACGTCTTCGAGCATCAAAATGAGCTGATGACAAATTTCCTCAATGGGTTGGCGCAACGTGCTCAGTGAAGGACGCAAATACTGCCCAAGTGGAACATCGTCAAACCCGATCACCGCGAAGGTTTTTCCGACGGGAAGCCCGCGTTCCATCGCTTCATTCATGACGCCAATTGCCACAAGATCATCAATGGCGATGACCGCAGTGGGCTGTTCGTCGGACGGCAGCAATAGCCATTGCTGAACAGCCGCGCGCCCAGCTTGTTCGCTGTTTTCACCGTGCAAGACATATTCGGTACGATACGGAATTTTTGCCGCGTGTAGCGCGTCTGAGTATCCTTGTAAGCGGAAATTTCCGGTAATAGAGTCTTCGGGCCAGCCAATCATGGCAATACGCCGATGCCCAAGTCCCACTAGATATTCAACGGCGGCGTAAACTCCGCTTGTGCCATCTGTATCAACCCAGGGGAAATCCCATTCAGGATTTGACCGACCAAAACTCACGAAGGGGAATTCTTGATTGATTAAATAGTGAATGCGTGGATCATTGGTAATGGTGCTGGCGATCACAAAAGCATCCACTTGTCCTTTGCGGATAAGCTCATCGTAAACTGGGATAGGATTATCCAGGGGATAGGTAAAGGCTAAAAGGTGGTATCCGGCGAGTTCAGCCTCTTGGGCTAAAAAGTATGTGAATTGATCGAGTACCGAGTTGACTTGCCCCTGTGGCACGTGATGATATGCATAACCAATTAAACGTGTTTGGCTTGACTTCAGGTTACGGGCGGTGACGTTTGGGGTGTAGCCGACACGCTCAACTGCCTCAAGTACCTGCTTGCGGGTCTTCTCGCTGTAAAATGCGCTTTTGTTATTCAGAACATAGGACACTGTCGCTATCGAAACACCAGCCGCCTTCGCAACGTCTTTGATGTTGGGTGCCATAAGGTTATTTCACGTCAATTGAACAGATTGTGTGAGAATTCACTATTTGATTATAGAGGAAGTGCGGTGTCAGGCAAGTTGTCTTTTTTGTAACGCGCCACTCGCAAACGATCTAACACCGCGCTGTTGGCAATCGCGGCTAACGCACTGCCGGTCAACAGCAGCCACGCGGCGGGCAGCATTGTGCTCAACACCAGTAGAACAATAACTCCCATCCAGAGACCTATTGTAAAGAACGGATTGAGCACAATCATCACCAGCGCATTACGCAGCGTGCCGAACAATGTTGGATTTTCCATCTCATAAAACAGTGACCACATGTAAAACTGTATCGTAAACCACAACCATAAGATGAAGATCCAGAAGATGCGCAGAGCAATGACCCATACTCCCGACGCTTCACGATAAGCAAGCAGGTTGGATAAATTGATACCCACAATCACGATATTGAGTGCCGCCATCACCAACCCACGTTTAAAGTTCTCTTTAAAACCCTCCCAAAAATCATGAATATCTGTAGAAGGATGGTGATAGGCGCAGTGGCTCATCTTCACTAATCCTGCCCAGGCAGCGGGCGCGGTAATTATTGGTAGTGATAAGACAATCCAAGCGACGTTTGCCCAAATGTAAATGTAACCTCGATGATTGAGGTGCATTAAACCGCGCCACCATGCTTTTAAACCTGCAAACACGCACTCTATACTCCGCGTAAAGGAAGCTGTGAGTCAGAGGATACCCACAGTTCACCATCGTCGTTAGCCTTTTAGACCACTGTAGTTAACCCCTTCCACAAAATAGCGCTGGAAGAGGAAAAAAATCACCGCCATTGGCAGAGTCGTGATGACTGAACCTGCCAGCACAAGGTCGTACTGAATGTCTTGACCTGTGCCTTGCAGCGCCGTCAAGCCCATTGGCAAGTTAAACATATTGGGGTCTGTCCCGACAATAATCAGGGCATCCATGAAGTTGTTCCACTGTCCCTGAAAGCTGAAAATTGCCAAAGCGGTTAGCGCTGGAGTCGCCATCGGCAACACAATACGAAAGAACGTCGTAAAGCGGTTCGCGCCGTCGACCTGGGCAGCTTCTTCAATCTCTTTAGGGAGCGACTCGAAGAATTGCTTCATCAGCATAATGCCAAAAGCGTCTGCTGCGAGTACAAGGATATACCCCTGATAGGTGTTCAGCAGATTCATTTGGTTCAGCATCAGGAAGCGCGGAATGAGGAGCACTACGCCGGGTATCATGAGCGTTCCTAAGACGAGATAGAAAACAATTCGGTTGCCAGGGAAACTCAATCTCGCCAGCGCATAGCCTGCCATCGAATCAAAAATGAGCCTCAACAGCATCACACTCGTCGCGTAAACCGCTGTGTTTAATAGCCAGCGCGGAAGTTTGTTGGTCTCATTCACGCGGAGAATGGTTTCATAACCGTTAAATGAAGGATTAAAGGTAAACCCTTGAGCTTGTTCGTCTGCTGTCAAGCGTGAAACGACTTGTCCAGAGGCATCACGAACCTCGCACTGCACCCCAAAGGGTGGAACGGGAATAAATGCACCCGGACGAAGCGTTACAGCAGGATCACATTTAAATGAATTAGCGATGGTCAGGACAAACGGCATAATTTCGAGGAACGCAACGAATACCAATATTGCTATGCCAATGATACCCAAAATACGGTAGACATTAGCTCTTGTAGGGCTTGGAGCAGACATTCTGGATGCAACAGCGGTCATCGAAATTTTCCTCCTTAGACTTCGGCGCGGTCGCCGCCCGTCACACGTCGTTGAATGAGGGTAGCGATAAAAATGAGGATGAACAACGTGATAGCGGTTGCTGTGGCACGATCCATACGCGGGTCTGTCTGTGATCCGAACGCAAAATCGTACACCAGGTAAGCCACAGTCATGGTTGACTCTCGCGTGTTATCGTTACGCAAGACATAAATCTGATCAAATACCTGAAACGTGCCGATCAGACCAAGCGTGACGACAAAAAACGTTGTAGGTCGTAAGAGAGGTACCGTAATTTGACGGAAGGTTTGCCAGCCATTTGCACCATCAACCTGAGCCGCTTCATAAACGCTGCTGGGGATATTTTGCAGTGCGGCGAGATATACGACCATCATCGTACCAATCGTTGTCCAGATTGCCAGCAGCATGATCGCCATCATCGACACGCTGGGTCCGCTAATCCATTCCCACAGCGAAATACGAAACAATTCGGTTTCACGGAGGAACGGCACGCTGTCTCTTGTAATGCCAAACACGCCGAGCAGGTTATGCAGCACACCATCATTATTAGAAAGCCATGACACAGGCTCGTAATTTGGGAAAATTGCTTCCAAGGCACTATTCACGGGACCTGTGTTTGAGAACAAAAATAGAAAGATCATCGACACGACGATTGATGAGGTAATCGATGGGAAATAATAGGCGGTCCTAAAAAATCCTCTCGCTTTTAGCCAGCGCTGATTCACGATCACTGCTAAGACAAGCGCGAGAACTGTTTGTGTAGGCACAACGCCGATGACGTAATAGAGCGTGTTTTTGAGGGCATTGTAAAAATCATCGACACGGCGTCC
>CALMZT010000784.1 GCA_937870805.1 uncultured Chloroflexota bacterium | reverse complement strand
TGGAAAAGGTGGTTAACTAAGTCATGTTAGATTGGCAGAATGTCTCATCGTGGAAAGTGTTGCTCGTTGATGATGAGCCAGATAATATTGAAGTGGTCGCGGAATCACTGGAATACTACGGTATGACCGTGCAAATCGCAGAGAATGGACAGGTCGCGCTGGATGCACTGAAAGGGTTTACGCCAGATCTCATTCTGCTCGACTTGTCGATGCCCGTCATGGATGGGTGGCAAACACTCAGACACCTGAAAGTTGATCCTACGACGCAATCTATTCCCGCGCTGGCGCTGTCCGCACATGCGATCCTAGGGGATAAAGAGCGCGCCCTCGACATGGGCTTCGACGGCTATATGACCAAGCCGGTCAGTGTGCCCACCCTCATTGAAGACCTGCGCGCGGCGTTACTTGAACGTGTCGCAAGTCCTTCCACAACTTCTGATGCGAATGTCTCTAAAAGGAGTGAAGCATGAGTGTAACTGATTGGAAAGTCCTCGTGATCGAAGACGAAGCTGACAGCCTGGAACTGGTACAGGGAATCTTTGAGCACTACGGCATTGATTGCATGGGAGTCGCTACTGCTGAACAAGCGTTAAGCGCGCTGGAGACCAACACACCGACGCTGATTATCATTGACCTTAATTTGCCGGGCATGGACGGCTGGGAACTGCTGAGACACCTCAAAGGCAATCGCCAATTAGTCGGTGTCCCTCGTGTTGCCATCACCGCGTATCATAGTGCTGAGGTGGCGAACCAGGCAATAGAGCGCGGGTTTGATGCTTATTTTGCGAAGCCTCTTGATGCCACCTCGTTCGTGCGTGAACTGCACGGAATTGTTGAGGGGAATTGAGGATTCATCTGGGACGCCTCAGGGTGTCAAAGGATACATAGGGATGGCAAAAATACTGATTGTCGAGGACGATTTAGATCTTGTAGAAACGTATACGGATTTGCTGGAGTCGCATGAGCATTCTGTGAGCGCAGTGCTGCGGGCATCCGAAGCCATCCGTATGTTGACCAGATGCAAGCTCGACGTGGTGCTGCTTGACCTCAACCTGCCGGGCGATTCAGGGGTGATCGTCATCAATTTTATTCGCAGTTATAAACCGATTGCGAACATCAAAATCATCGTTGCCAGCGGACATCCCGAAATGTTGAACCAAATTAAGTATGTCTCTTCGCGTGTTGATGCGATATTGAGCAAACCTGTTTCTAATCATGAACTCTTAGACTTGATTGAAGCGTCACTGGGCAAATCATCAGAGAATTAATGAATACATCTGAAGAACGTCTTAACGTCAGTCTATTGGTACAACTCATCCGAAAAATGGGGCACGACATGCGTGCCCCACTGGGTTCCATTATCTCGACCAGTGAAATGTTTGGCGAGGGCTACTACGACCCGCTCACGACCAAGCAGGCACGGGCAAACGAGCGCATCCAACGTAACAGTGGGCGCGTTCTCGCTTTGCTTGACGATTTTGTGACGTATATCAAAGCTGAGGCGGGAGACATTGAGCCGACCTTCAAGCCATTTGACCCGCGTTCGAGCCTCACTGAGTGGTGTAACAAAGTGAGACCCACTGTCGAAAAAAAGGGGTTGAGTCTTTCCACATCACTGCACGACGATATGCCGATAAGTCTACAAGGTGATGTATCCATCGTCCAGCGCATCATGCAAGCGCTGCTGTGGAATGCCGTTACCTTCACACAAGAGGGCAATATTGGGGTTGAATCGAAGTGGTCAGCGCAGGATGGCTGGCACATCAGCGTTCAAGACAGCGGCATTGGCATCCCTGACGAAGATCGTCCCCACATCTTTGAACCTTTCTGGCGTGGGCAGGAACGTCCACAATCCCCCACAGCGGGCGCAGGCTTAGGCTTACCCGTCTCCCTGGCACTCACACAATTGCTGAACGGTGAATTATCCTTTAAGCAGAATACGCCGAAGGGCAGCATCTTTGACTTACGGCTGCCGTTCAAAGCTGTCAGTGACTAGCGCCGAAGCAACTACGGTTTGATCTCTTTGTGAAGCACTCGACACAAGCCAGGCTCCTGGTTAAGTAAATAACTGACGTTACGCAGTTGACCGCTCTGGGTTCAAAACCCAGAGCTACTAGAGCTTGGTCAACCTCTGACGAGCTCGAAAAACCG
>CALMZT010000783.1 GCA_937870805.1 uncultured Chloroflexota bacterium | reverse complement strand
ATAGGCTTCTTCATGTGGCTTGTCTCTTGAAACTCACCCTAAAAACAGCTTTCAGCGATCAGCTTTCAGCAGTCAACAAATACGAAGACTAACCGCCAAGACGCCAAGAACGCCAAGATTTAGTAGAGATGTCGGGAGCGTCTTGCATAGAGAGCAATTAGCTCTCGCAATTTTTCAGCCACATCTGAGCTAAAACTCGATTGATAATAGGCGTATCGAGGAACGTCAGTAATTCCTACTGTAAAATCCATGCAGAATTGACGGGTGGCTATGGAGACATCATACGCTACTTGACCAGAGGCAACGTGATCGCCATCTTGTATTTTGAGCAAGCATCATTGTAGGTTTTCAGAATCTTTTCCATTTGTTGAGTAAATGGAGCAAGGATGCCATCACTATGAAACGAAGCAATATTAAACAATGCACGAATTAGTTCTAAAACACCTCTTGGCGTTCGCCGATACATTGGATAATCACTTTGATATTTCTTAAAGACGTTATTGTAGAAAAAATCCCACAGCTTATCTACAACAATCCAATCCCCGAACTCTCTTGCGATGAGTCCAGGTAGGCGCCCCTCTTTTAAGTGCTGAAGTAATTTGTCAGCATTTTCATCTCCAAGATATTCCCATGCGGAAAGTCGCTCACCAGAAATGAGGCGAGTAAGTCGACGGAATCCCTCATCGTAATGGTCATAAAGAGTAAAGTTGACATATTGCAGATGGGTAAGTTGAGCATCTACATAATTGCGAAATGCCTGAACAAGAATAATCATCAGTTGATTAACTGACTTTACAAGCTGATCTTGAGCTAACTCTAATTCCCATTTACAAGAGGGGCTTTTTTCTCTCTCATTTGACATCACCACTACAAACGCATCACATGAGCGAATCGCAGTTTCTAATTGTAGACTCCATGCTCCTGCCTGTAATTTGTTGTCCCAAAATGTGTCGTAGTAATGCTCTAGCTCAGAGGCTAAACGTGAAGCGAAAGGTGTTGCATCATGGTGCGCGTAACTGATGAATACCTTTTTGGTCATGAATTCTTGTCACCATCCTGCACAATTTCGAAATACAACAAATCACACAGGTCGCACTCGAAATATTCGCACAGCTTTCAACTAAAACTTTAGTTTATCCAACGCATCAGACCGGCGCTGGCGGCGTTTCATGCGCGGGTTGAGCAGGCTGCTGTCATAAGTCGCGCGCAGCCGGATGGTCGCCCAAATGCAGAACAGTGCCCCTAACGCGCCGATGATGAGGTAAATCAGGGCGGGTGATGTCCAACTGTACAACTGCCCAAAGACAACCACCGCACCGATCAACACCGCTGCCAAAATCACACCGCTGGCAGGCACGTAGCTATCGATAAACATGCTGACACGTCCGCGCCGTTCCTCCGGCACCAACCCCTGAAACGTCTTGCGTGTCGATTGGTCGATGGTGTAGTACATCAGCCACGCGAGGATCATGCCGCCAGTGGTAATGAGCAGCAGCGGGAAGGCGAACGCAGCAAGGGTGATGAGCAAGAGGCTGATGGGGGTGACGAGGAAGGCGTTCTTCAAGCCGATGCCCTTCGTCAAGCGGCTGGCAACGAAGCTGGTCATCAGGATGCTGGAGACAATCAAAATCAGGCGGTAAATGCCGTAAAACTGTTGAAAGTCGGCTTTTGGAACTTCCTGCGAGGTGAACGATAGGAAGTTGAAGCGAATCACGGTAATTACTACCGCCAGCCCCAGATACGCCATGCACATGTAGCGGAACGAATCGACATTTTTGACGAACTCCCAGCCTTCGCTGATCGTCTGGCGCAGCGACTCGCCCTTGTGCGGCGTGAACTTGAGGTTGACGTTGCGGAAGCCGATCAACACGAGCGCGTAAATCAGCAGATAAATGATGGCGTTGAGGCTGAGCAGTTCGATAGACGTGAGCGAGAGACTGGCGAGCAAATCAGGGGTAAAGGTCGCCACACTGATGCCCGCGATTTGCCCTAAGAAGCCTATGGCAATCAACAGCGGAAACAGGCGCTTGCCCTGCGCCACGTCAAACAGGTCATTCGCCAGCACCCAGAAGATCAGCGGGAAGAGCGAGCCGCCACTGCCGCCGCTCTGGCGCGACTGCTGCGCCGTCGCGGCCTCAAGCGCACGGCGCTCCGCCTCCTCAGGGGGCGCCTGAAGCTGCTCGATGACCGCGCCGGCGCCGGCGACGATCCCGCCGGCCATGTCGCCCTCGCGGAAGCGCGGCAGAATG
>CALMZT010000782.1 GCA_937870805.1 uncultured Chloroflexota bacterium | reverse complement strand
CTTCGCGGAGCGCTACCCGGTCACGGTGGCGGTCGTCGGGGCGCGGCCGCTGTTCGACCCCGAGAACCTCCGGGTCCGGGCCTGACGATGCGCGTTCTCGTCTGCATCAAGCGCGTTCCGGCGGTCGCCGGGCGGATGGTCCTGACCGCCGACGAGCGGGCCATCGACACGCGCCATCTCGGCTTCACGATCTCGCCCCACGAGGAGTGCGCGGTCGAGGAGGCGGTCCGCCTGATCGAGGCCCACGGCGGCGAGTCGGTCGTGCTGACGCTCGGCCCGGCGGCCGCCATGGAGCAGCTCCGCGACGCGATGGCCCTCGGCATCGGGCGGGCGATCCATCGTCCAGTTGCGCTGGCTGGCGTCGTGGTTCGAGGCGGAGTACAGTGGCATAACGGTCGGCGGCAATCGTCGATGGAATGCAGGTCGATACCCTTTTGCTCGCCGCGTAGGTGCCGCGGCGGGCCGGAACGAGTCCCCATTATGACCGGTGCCTCGCGGGCCGCAATTTTCACGGTGGCGTTGGCGGGCCAGTTCCTGGCAATCCTCGCGATCGCTCGATTCGACATAGTCGGCAGTGTGATATAGTTGTAGGTGCGGCGCGCCGCCCGAATCGGCAAGAGCGGCGTGCCCCGAGACAATTTACTGCACCGCGGAGATGACGATGCGACGCGCGATATGATTTGCCGAATGCTGCTGAAAGAAGGCTGGCACGTCAATTATGCCACCAACGGGCGCGAGGCATTAGAACGTATGCAGACTGTAAGCCCTAGCCTGATTCTGCTGGACTTAATGATGCCCGAAATGGATGGTTTCCAATTTCTCAATGAACTGCGCAAAACCGAATCAGGGCGCTCAATCCCGGTGCTGGTGATTACCGCGCTGGATTTGACCCCTGAGGATCGTAAACAGTTAAGTGGACAAGTGCAGCAAATCCTACAGAAAGGCGCGTATGAACGTGAGCGTTTGCTGGCGGAAGTGCGACGCATGGTGAACGAACTGGTACAAAAGACCAGCGCCAAAGTGTAGCGTTCAGCGTTCAGCAATCAGCTAAGCATAAGAACTAGTCCTTGAATATTTTGATATGTTTTGTTATCGTTTGCCTTGTGAGACGTTCTCACAAGACAGAATAGACGGTTGTCTCATTGGCGCAAGCCTCTCTTGCAAACATGACGCACCATCAATGTTAACAGGAAGTGGGGCAAACGAAATCCGAACGGTGTGAGACAGTGCGCTTTTGCGCGTACCCCCTTGCGCGATGGGGATTGGCGGGGAAATATGGACTCCGTTCGCTAAAAAGTTCAGAATGTCAAAGTTCTGGATAATCATGAGATGTATATCCAAAGAGCCAGCGTTCACAAATGCTGGTTCTTGTTTTATGTAGAGAAGATGGCAAAATCCTGGCAGCTTAGTTTTCCAGGAAGGACAGAATTCATGATCGACCAAAGTATTATTGACCAGATTAAAGCGCGTGTCGCAGAACAACGCGAGGACATTATCACATTCCTGCGTGAACTGTGCGCGATTCCGAGCTATGACAGCTTAATTCTGGAAGTAGGGCAGCGCGCCGAAGCGGAAATGCGTAAGCTGGGGTTTGATGAAGTGTGGTATGACCGCATGGGCAATATAGTGGGCAAGATCGGAAATGGTCCGATCAAGCTGCTGTACGACAGCCATATTGATACCGTTGGCATTGGCGCGCCTGAAGAATGGCAGTGGGATCCTTTTGAGGGCAAGATCGAGAATGGTATTTTCTTTGCGCGCGGCGCATGTGATGAAAAAGGCAGCACGCCGGGCATGATCTATGGCTTGGCGCTGGCAAAAGAACTCGGATTGCTGGAAGGCGTTACCGCGTATTATTTTGGCAACATGGAAGAATGGAACGATGGTATTGCCCCACATGCGCTGGTCGAGGTCGAAGGGCTGCGTCCCGATTTCGTGGTGATTGGTGAGCCGACCAGGATGCAGGTGTATCGCGGTCACAAAGGGCGTGTGGAAATGCAGGTGGTGGCAAAAGGCAGGAGCGCGCACGCTGCCAGCAACTTCATGGGCGATAACGCCATCTATAAAATCCTGCCGATCATCGACGCCATCAGCAAGCTAGAGCCAGAGCTTGGCGATGACCCATTCCTGGGACATGGGCGTATCACCGTAACCGATATGCAGGTGAAGACGCCGAGCATCAACGCCGTGCCCAACGAAGCACGGGTGTTCATTGACCGCCGCGTGACCTTTGGCGAAGAACCACAGGGAGAACTTGAGCGTATCAAGCGCGTCATCGGTGAGCGTGATGACGTTGAGGCGTCGATTTTGATTTATGATACGCCGAGCTATACAGGCTTTGTATTCCCACTCGATAAGATTTATCCAGCGTGGGCACTGCCGGAAAATGACCCCTACGTGCAAGCGGGTGTGCAAGTCGGAAAGCTGCTGTGGGGTGAACCGCTACCAACAGGTAAGTGGGACTTCTCGACCAACGGCACGTACTGGACAGGTAAAGCAGGCATTCCAAGCATCGGTTATGGTCCGGGCGATGAAATCCACGCGCATACGGTGCTTGACCAGGTGCCACTCGATGACGTGGTAAAGGCGACAGAGTGGTACGCACTGCTGCCTGCGCTGCTGCCGAAGAAATAGCTGACAGCAATCAGCAATCAGCGTTCAGCAAATACAAATTCAGGTCAGGGTGGGCAAGTGGCTCACCCTGACCTGTTTTTAGAGCAGCATTTCGCCTGCGTGAATTGAGAAGGGTAGGCGATTCTCAGAGGGTGCAAGCGGGCAGACCCAACGCGGATTATAGGCGCAGGATGGGTTGTAGGCGTAGTTGAAGTCGAGGACGATTTCGTTAGAGGTCGAGCTGAGATCTGCGCCTTTGATCGTGTCGTAGAGGTAGCGTCCTGCGCCGTAAGTGGTGTCGCGATTGGTAGCGTCACCAAATGGCAGGAAAACTCCACCACCGTAGCCATTAATCCAGTAGAGATTCAATATCCCTGAACCTGATGGCACTGTGAATGATACTTGTCCAAAGCGTGTACAGCGAAAGTGTCCATCATCACCTAATTCAATGTCTAAAATCGTAGGTTCAACAGTGGTGTTGACGTGGGCAATAACGCGAAACGCTGGATTGTAGTCGTAGTAGCGCAGTCCAGTGAATGCGGCTTTTTGTGCATCATCCAATGGCGATTGAGGATGCCTGAGAAACAGGTGATCTTTGGCGAGGCGGAAGTTGGGACAGGCGGATGGGTCGCCGTTGGCTGCACGGATGGCATGGTAAAGATCAGCAACAGAGCGCCGCCAATCGAGTAAGTCGAGCATTTTTCCTCCCTCGAACACATAAGAAATATAAAGATGTGATTATCATACCTCGGAGATGTTCGTTATAATGCGAACTATCGAGGTGAAACTATGGCGCATGTGTTT
>CALMZT010000781.1 GCA_937870805.1 uncultured Chloroflexota bacterium | reverse complement strand
GTAAGCGCGTGCCGTCGGATGCGCGCACCATACCGATCACCAACCGGTAGCCTTCGCCTGCTGGTACATCGCTGCCAATCGTCAGCGTTTGAGGGTCAGACACGTACTCGGCAGGTGCCCAGAACAGCGTCGAATAGTAATAGCGCTCATCGGCACGGGCGGGCGGCGCAGTGTATTCTCCGCGCAGAACTCCCGACGAATCGTAAAACTGAAACGAGATGAGGTAATCTTCGCTGGCGCGGGTAATGGTGCGCCAGTAAAGGGTGATTTGAAACGGTGTATTCGGACGCAGGGTGCGGCTGTTTGCATAGCAACCATGCAAGCGCACGAATCTCCCAATCAATACTTCCGTGTCGGGCGTGCAGGCGGGTGTCACCTGACTCGGCGGCTGATAGCGTCCCGCAAGATCAATGGCATACAATTCGTACAAAAAGTCGTTATCGGCAAGCGTAGACGATGACAGCATCACATTCGGGACAGCACGCGCTCCGGCGACTTCGTTTTCAAGCGGGTCTACGCCACTATACATGCGCTCCCCCTCGAAACTGTAGACGTAATGTGTGAAGCCGCGTAGTTCTTCAAGGCGTGTGGGCGCGTGTTCAATGTCCACTTCATCCAACGGGAAGAAGAACGACAAGCGCTGCACACCGGGCGCAGAGATACGCAGCGGTATCTGAAACACATCTTTGTACTCTTGCAGCGCGTAGACGATACGCATCAGCGCCCAATTGCCTGAAGTGTAACGCGCGAAATCGTCGGGGAGATTGGTTTCCCACAGCCAGCCAACGTTCTTATCATACAGCGGCACGACGATGCCCCAATACGCCGCTACGATGACGACTGCTGCGAACGCCAACTGGCGCGTTACGCCTTGTATCCGTTCGGGTGAAAGCCAGCGCGCGAGAATCACGGCTGTTGGCATGAGCATCAACGGCACGATGGCGAATGACAGGCGATAGTGATAGCTGTAGGAATAGAACCATGTAATGAAATAAGGCAGCGCGAGCAGAACCATCCAACCGAAGCGTGCGATGTCATCCCGTAACGTTCGCGCAACAGGCGCAGATTTGTCCGTCAATGGTTGTACGTCATTTGTGGTCAAATAAGGACGCAGCGCCCACCAGAGCACCCCACAGCCAACAAACAGCAGCGCAAAATCCAGCGCCCCCATGCGATAGCGCCCAACCATCGACGGCACAAGCCCTAACAGCACCAGCGCAACGCCGGGCAAGACGCGCAGCAGATAGCGGATACGCACACCGATGATTCCCCCTCTCCATGTAATGCGGAGGGGGTTAGGGGGAGGGGTTAGCGTGACATGAAACAACAAATAGAGAAGCAATGTCACCAGTGCCAGCAGTGGAAAGCCAAACTCAATCCCGCTGCGTGCCGCCTGTGTCAGCCAAAAGGCTTCGGGCAAAACCAGCGGCGGATGCCCAAGCAGGATGTTACGCACATACCACACACCGCCCAATGGGATACAAGCGAGTCCGGTTATCAGCGCCACGCGGAAACGCGGCAGCCATACGCGCCAATCGAAACGTACACGCACGATTTCAAAGGCTGTCAGCAGCATGACGCCCCACGCGAACGCGCCCGCCGTCGGTTTCGTCCACAGCGCGATACCAAATGTCAAGCCTGCCAGCAGCGCGTAACGTCCGCGCGGTTGTTCGCCAAACCACGCCATGAGGAAAAACGCCGCCGACAAAGTAAACAGAAATGTCAGCGGAATCTCTAAATCACCAAAGCGCGACCATTCGCCCACATGGGGATAAAACGTCCAGATTGCCGCCGCGAACAGACCCGCCCGACGGTTGAACAGCCGCGCACCGAGTACATACACCGCCAGGATACTGCCCAATTGCAGGTACGGCAGCACCGCGCGCGCCACATGGTCATCAATGCCGCCGACAGTAACAATTTGCAGATAAGCGAATTGCAGCGGCAAAAACTGCGGATAATAGCCGATACGCTGTGGGATATTGCCCACCAGCGTATACAGCCGCCCTTCGTAGCCATAGACCCAGAGTTCGTCGTATGCCATGTGGGGCCAATACGCCACGTTGAGCCAGCGCACCGCCAACGCCACGACGATGAGTACGATGAGCAGCCATTCTTCAGGACGGAGAAGTTGGAACCACCGAGATACCGAGAAATTAGAAAATTTGCTTTCACTGGTGGAAAGGGGGTTAGGGTTTACAAAGGCAGGTATTTTATGGAGCGATGGAAAAGTATTAAGACGCGCGCTGACCTCACCCCAAACCCCTCTCCCATGCGGAAACTGGACCGTAAATGAGTTTGTATGGCGGGAGAGGGGCTTAAAAACCATGCGTTGTGGAGACGTTTTTGAGGAAAGGATTAAAAATCTAGCCTTATAAAGGGGGTTAGAGGGGGGAGTTCGCAGCATTCGCCATATCAACAGCCAGCCGACGAGGGCGATCACGCCGCTGCCGAGTAAAATCCATTCCGTGCGCAGTAAAGCCGCGTTGGGAACACTGCCAAGCAGGAACATCCATGCCGTCATCAACGCCGGACCGAATGCCAGCGCCAACGCCGCGATCAACGGGCGATCACGCCAATCCTGACGTGGCAAGGCAACCAACGCCCAGGGCAAGCCCACGCCAACGAACATCCACAGCAGCGCGGGGCTGGCGGCAAGCGTCGAGTTGATCCAATAAGGTGTCATTGTTGAAAAGTTAGCGTGCTACTTGCGGGGATTCTGCATCACCAGTGTCGCGCCGAAAAAGTGCGTGATGACGTAGTTCAGGAACTTTTGCGGCGTGCGTTCGAGGAGGGTACGCAGCACTTTATGCGAGAAGCGCGTGCTCAATGCGCTCATGTCACGCCGCGCCTGAATGTAGCCTGCGGTATCGACTTCCCACGACTCAAAATAATATTCTGCCAGCATCGCCACTTCATTCATCAAGCGATAGTACGTATCTTTGCGCATGTATTTTTCCCAACTCACCGCCGTTTCATAAGCGCTTTTGCCTGCATCTTTGGGGCGCAGTCCCAGCGCGAAATAGGGGCGCAGGTAGTTGACACGCATATTGCCCGGCGGCACCCAATGCGCAAAAGGAATTTTGAGGTGAAATTCAATGGGCACGGTGGCAAATGGGAACAGCGTAATCAGGATGCCACGCGGACGCAGCACGCGCGCGCATTCAGCAAACATGCGATCAATGAAGCGCACATGCTCAAAGACCTGATTGGCGTAGATCACGTCGAACTGGTTGTCGGCAAAGGGGATGGTGCGCTCGTCCGGCGATTGGCGAAAGCGATCTTCGTAATCGTCGGGGTATAACCTGGAGATCACAGGATACACAACGCCCTTGTTCACCGAGATGTCATAGCCATATTGATCGTAGCCGTAACCATGTAGAAGCTCGGTAATGGTCGCGGCACCGAAGCCCATATCCAACACCTTCAGCGGCTCTGTGCGCGTGGCGGCAAAGGCTTGCACACGGCGGGCAATGTACAGTGAGGTGGCAGAATTCCAGGGACGTTCGGTGGCGGTAATCATCAATAGGTCTCCTTAAGATTGCGCGCGCCATTGTAAATGAGCCAAGAGTCTATTTCAAGCGAGGGTAAGTCTCCACAATTGTCGTCAGGCAGCGTTTATGCTATCGTTCTGCGGGTTTTCGGCGGGATGACACAGGCAAACTGCGTTTGCATGTCATCCCCTACAGGTGTGAATATGAAAATTCTCATTCTCGGCGGGACGGGGATGCTCGGTCATCGCCTGTGGCTGGACTTGAGCCAACAGCATGACGTGTGGGCGACAGCGCGCGGCAGTGCTTCGTCGCTGCCAGACTTTTTGCCGAAGCAGCGCCTTGTGCCGCACGTCGATGCAGCATCATTCGACAGCATCGTAGGGGCATTCAGCGCTGTGAAGCCAGAAGTCGTCATTAACTGCGTGGGCTTGATTAAACAGCGCGACATCGACCCACTGAACGCGATTGACCTGAACGCGCGGCTGCCGCATCAACTGGCGCGGCTGTGCGGCGCGGCGGGGGCACGGCTGATCCACATCAGCACCGACTGCGTGTTCTCTGGTAAAAAGGGGATGTACACCGAAGACGACACGCCCGATGCTTATGATGTGTACGGCAAGACGAAAAATCTCGGCGAGGTGACGAATCAGCCGCATGTGCTGACCATTCGCACGTCGCTGATTGGGCGCGAAATTGCTAACCATGCCAGCTTGCTCGAATGGTTTTTGGCGCAGCGTGGCAAGTGCGGCGGCTACAGCAAGGCAGTGTTCAGCGGCTTCCCGACGTATGCTGTCGCGCAGTGGCTCAATGACATTGTGCTGCCGCGCGCCGATTTGCACGGGTTGTATCATGTCTCCGCTGCGCCAATTGACAAGTACACGCTGCTTCAATTATTCAAAGATGCCTATCGTCACGACATCGACATTATCCCTGATGAGCGCGTGGTGATTGATCGCAGCCTCGATTCGACACGCTTTCGCCAAGCGACAGGTTTCGCGCCGCAGGATTGGCAGACGATGGTGGCGACGATGGCAAGCGACACGACGCCGTATCAGGATTGGCGAAGTTAACATGTAGAAGCATATGGGAATTTTGCCGTTTAAATCAATATGGACATCGGTGTAGGGGCGCACCAACGTGTGCGCCCGATACACAGGGCAGACACATTGGTCTGCCCCTACGAATTCTAATCCCCGTTGTTGGTGAACACACGAAAGAGAGATTTTTATGCCAAGACAAGCCATCAACCCTGACACGTTGTTCAACAGTGTGCAGCACGGCTTCTCACAAATCACGATTGGCGCGGGCAGCAAAATTGTCACGGTGTCCGGGCAGGTTGCGTGGGATAAAGACAAGCAGATTGTCGGCGGCATGGATTTGCGCCAACAGACGATCAAAGCCTTCGAGAATCTCGCTATTGCCATGCGGCACGCAGGTGGCACAATGGACGACATTCTCTCGCTGCGCATTTACATCGTCGAGTCAGTGATGGGCAATACCTCTGGCGTGAAGGAAGGGCTGCAAAAATTCTTCCCCAAGTCGCCGCCGACCTCGACCTGGATTGGCGTGCCGCGCCTTGCCGACAAGGACTTTTTAATCGAAATTGAAGCGTTCGCCGTTTTGAAGTAACGGCTTTTTGAAGGAAAAAGGGGATGCAACCCTTAGACGGAAAACGAGTCTTAATTACGGGCGGCACAGGTTCGCTCGGTAAAGTGCTGGTGCGCCGCCTGCTGACAGGCGAAATGGGCACGCCGAGTCAAATCGTCGTGTTGTCACGCGATGAAGCCAAGCAGCACCAGAT
>CALMZT010000780.1 GCA_937870805.1 uncultured Chloroflexota bacterium | reverse complement strand
CACAACTGGAAGAAGCACTAGCAGCTTCGAGGATTACGACAACACGTTCCGTACCCACTACAACTCAAACCTCGCCAATACGGGCAACGACTACAGCTACTACACCCCCGCATACCAGTTCGGCTATACCCTTGCCAACGATCCGCGCTATCGTGATTACGACTGGAACCGCGTCGAATCAGAAGCACGTACTCGCTGGGAAGAACGCAATCGCGGCACTTGGGATCGTATCAAGGACGCTGTGCGTAATGCGTGGGAAAACGTGAAGGACGCAGCAGACTAGAGCTACTGCACAACTACTCAAATAAGTCAGTAAAAACAGAAGGCGTGTCACACGACACGCCTTCTGTTGCTTATAACTGCTCGGCAGCGTTTTGTTTCCGCTTGAAGTCTACAAATCGGTAGCCAACGCCGCGCTCGGTCAGGATATACTTGGGATGCGAAGGGTCTTCTTCGATCTTTTCGCGCAAGTAATTGACGTACAAACGCACGTAATGTGCCTCGTCACGGTATTCATAACCCCAGACTTTGGCAAGCAGTTGATCGTGCGGCACAGTCCACCCAACATTTTCGATCAAATGATACAGCAGTCGATATTCCGTCGGGCGCAGCTTGATATGTTCGCCGTTGACGATCACCTCACGCCGATTGAAATCTACACTGAGACGTTCATCGATTTTGAGGATTGCCTGTTCAGGTGACGTGGTGGGCATATCAGCACGGCGCAGCACTGCCTTAATACGGCTCGACAGTTCACGCGGACCAAACGGCTTTGTAACGTAATCATCTGCGCCCAATTCTAAGCCATAGACCTTATCGTTTTCCTGTCCTTTTGCCGTGAGCATAATGACCGGAATATTCGAGAATTCGCGCAGCATACGCAGCGTTTCAAAGCCATCGAGTTCGGGCATCATCACATCAAGTAAAACAAGGTCTGGTAACATCGTTCGCACAGCTTCCAGCGCTTCGACGCCGCTGTGCGCTTCGATCACCTGATGACCTTCTAATTCCAGGTTCATACGGATAAACCCAATCATGCGTGGTTCGTCATCGACAACCAGAATACGTTTACCGTCGCGCTGATGGGTACGTGGAAGTTTCGCTGTCATAATTTTACCTGTCGCGGAACGGCATCGGGAATTCTTCTTCTTCGGTAACGCCTGGCAGCACTTGTATATAGTTGATGCGCCACCAGGGAAATAAGACGGTTGTAACGCCATCATCGACCCACGCAAATTCTTTGTCACCGCGATCACGCGGATTTTTACACATCACGACTGTATCCCCAGGTTTAGGTAGTTCTTCTACTTCAGCCTTCACTGGTTCGGAATTAGCGAGATGAATAAGGATCGTGACAGCCATAGCTTCTCCAGAATCAGTTATTTAAAGTAAATATGCGCCACGAGTTTGCCAAAACGGATTTCATCACCGTCACGCAAGACGCGAGGTTGATCGGGAATCAGGCGCTGACCGTTGAGATGCGTGCCATTTGAGCTTCCCATGTCGATCAGCGTCAGCGTATCCTCGCTGCGTTCAATTGCCGCATGAATACGAGATACGCCTTTTTCAAGGGCGCCAAAAGGCGTGAGATCAAGATCAGGTTTCTGCGTGCTGGAAGTATCCGAGCGTCCAATGATGGTACGCCGCGCGGGTTGCAAAATGATCGGCTCTGCGTTGTCGCGTACATGAATGAGGATCGATGAGGAAGGATTAAAACGCGCTGTGCCCCAGGTCGCTTTTGCCGCAAGGTCTTTTGCTCCATCATCAATTTTGCGTGTTGGCAGGGTCGCGTTCGCTGCATCTACTTGTAAATTTTTGCCACACTCTTCACAAAACAAGATGCCGGGACGATTCTGGTATCCACAATACGGACATACAATACTCATCGAAACTCTCCGTGTCGGAAAAACATTTACGTGATCATTCTAACTGTCTTGTGCCGGTCCCTGCGGTGGGTTTGTCATCGGTTGCCGGGGCAAGCAGATAGCGCGTGTGAAAACGTAAAGCTTTACTGCCGCGATCAGATAAATTACTGGTATGAGCCACTCGCCGCGCCTCCGCCAGCGCTTGATTGGCTAATTCTTCCTCACCCATATCAAGTAGGCGGGTTGCCAAATTTTCAAGTCGTCGTGTGGCTTCAGCAATATCGCCGCGATCAAGGGCATCGCGGGCGCGTTCTTGCATTCTGTAGAGCGTTAACTTGCTCAGCGCATCCATAATCGATTGTGGTGGGTCATCTGGAAGCGGCTCAGCCACGACCTCAGTAGAAATGTCAGAAAGCGCTTGAAAGGCTTGACGTTCGTTTGCCAGCACATCCCCACTTGCCATCACACGCGCAATGGAGCGAAACCCCAGCTCGATCTCTGCGGGGATTTGCAGTTGAAACAGGATCATGATCGGGCGATTTGCCTGCAAGCTGCCGATAGGAATGAACCCATCTTGGATTTCTAGGGGCTGTGGGTTAGGTGAAAGTTTAAATGCCAGTTCCAGTTGAACGTCGGGATCAGGCGCAATCGAAACCCCTACACGTTCGGCAAAGGCATTGGACAGATGCCGAACGTGATCATTCAGGAAGCGCACTACAGCGCCTGCTGAGTCGATATATGCCGAAGTACCACCCGTTGCGGTAGCAATCTTGTCAAGGAACTCATCGTTCCAGTCGTGCCCTAGTCCCATCGCGCTGATGCCGATACCTTCTTTTTGCGCCGTGCGCGCCAGTTCCAGGCAGCGCTCCTGATCGCCAAAGGTATGTCCATCAGTCAGCAGGATGACGCGGTTAACCAGGCGAGGTCCTAAATAGCGGCGATTTTGGTCAACGCCTGCCGATAGCCCTTGATAGATTTCTGTGCCCCCTGCTGCGGTCATCAGGCTGACACGGGCTTTCAGTGCTGGTTTATCCGTAACATAAGTCGCCGGAATAATAACTTCAGGACGATCATTAAACGTCACGACAGAGAGGATGTCCTTTGCGCTCAGATTGTCGATAATCTGATGCGCCGCCACCTTGACCTTATCAAGCCGCGTGCCATTCATCGAATTGCTGCGATCCAGCACGAGCGTCAAATTCAGCGTGGATTCGCGTTTTTGTTCTTCCTCGCGTGTGCGTGGGTCAGGCGCAATCTCTGTCAGCAGGTACATCACTTGCGGATCACCCACTGGGGTGATACTTTGTTTGCTGGGCGTGACGCGCAGCGTGAAATACATGTTGTTTTTGACAGCCCTGTTTCGCTCTTGTTCCTCGTCGTAACGCCGCCTGCGAATCGAATCGAGCAGCGTCTCATACGCCGTCGTCACAATCTGAAACTGTGCTGCCGCGCCCGGACTATTCCGATTGACATCAGGATGCAAGCGCCGCGCAATGCGTCGGTAAGCTGCCTTGATCTCATCTGAAGAGGCGTGTGGTGATATTCCTAAGAGACCGTAAAAATCAAGATCCATATTAGCCGCGCAATCTGCCTAACTGCTGGGTACGCGCAGAAGAATCGCCGTGATATTGTCAACACCACCGCGTGTGTTCGCCAATGCCACAAGTTTATCACATGCTTCTTGGGGACTTGGATTGTTAATCGCAATTTCGAAAATTTCCCGCTCTTTCACCAGACCCCACAAACCGTCACTGCATATCAGGACGCGCGAAGCAGGCGGCAGCCGTCGGGTCAACGTATCGACCTCCAACGACTCATTTTGCCCCAGCGCGCGATACAGGACGTTCTTCTGTGGGTGATCCGCCGCCGCTTCCGGCGTCAGTTGATCGAGTTCAATCAAACGCTGTACGAGCGAATGATCGCGGGTGATTTGCTCGATATGATCTTTGGTGATGAGGTACACGCGCGTATCGCCAACGTGCGCGATGTACGCAAGGTCGCCGATGACCGCCACCGCCGTCGCCGTTGTCCCGCCGTCGGGCACGTTGCTAATCACTTGCGAATTGGCGCGTTGTACTGCCGCCACCAGCGCTTCAGTGATGGGTGGGCGTTCCACATCATCCCCATCTGCCAATATTGGCACATAGATGTTGTTGGTGATGTGTGCCGCCACCACACGGGTAGTAATGGCGGAAGCTTTTTCGCCGTCGTGATGCCCGCCCATCCCATCTGCCACGATGAACAGCCCAAAGTCAGGACGCTCTTCTGAGCTGTGGCTCGTGAAGAAGAAGGACAGTGCTGAGTCCTGGTTATTGCTGCGCACCATGCCCACATCTGTCGATTGCCCGAACACCAGATGCTCGTTTTTTGACATGATGACTTTCTCTGCCGGAAGGGGGCGCGTCACGCCGTCAAGCACTTTGAAGTCAATCGGCGCAGGCGGCGGCAGCGGTGCTACGGGCACCGTGTCCGTTCCGATGCTGTCTACATCATTGGCTGCTGGCGATTTAGGCTTCTCAGCATTTTTCGTAAGAGGCGCGCTAGGCTCCTCTTTGGTGCCTGATCGGCTGAAGAGACGACGAAATAAATCCATAACCTTAGACTCCCATACCCGGGGTAAACTTCATGAGCTTAACCAACCAACGGGAACGCATACAGCGTTTTATCGATTGAACCGATCAAGATAGTGTTGTCAGCGATATACGGGGTAGAGGTAATTCCACCCTCGGTCTTATACTTCCAGCGTTCCTTGCCAGTGGTCGCGTCCACACAGTAAACATGACCATCCGTGCCTCCAAAAAACACCGCGCCTTTATGGATCACAGGCGATGAAATAATGGCTTTGCCTGCCTCGAACTTCCACTTCTCGCGCGATGTCTGGGCGTTGATGGCGTATAAAAAGCCGTCAGTTGACCCAAAATAGCAGATACCATCTTCCACCACAGGGGATGAATAGATAGGACCCGCTGTACGGAAACGCCATGAACTGTAGCCGCTGGAAGCATCAATGGCGTATAAAAAGCCGTCTGCTGAGCCAACATAGCAAATGCCTTCCAGCATGTCCACGAACGGCGATGAAGTCACATTCTTTTTTGTGCGGTATGACCACTTGCGCTTGCCCGACAGCTCCAATCCGCTGATTTCACCCGATTCCGAGCCGATGATCACAATGTCATTCGTGACGAATGGACGACCACGCACGGGAGCACCTGTATCGTATTCCCACAGGTAGCGCCCGTTCGCCGCAACTACGGCGTAAAGGCGTCCATCATCGCTGCCAAAGAACACATGCCCATGTGCCACGCGCGCCGTGCTGCGCAATGACCTGGCCGTCCTGTGGGCCTCGCCCATCCTCTGCGGGGTGGGGGTGCGGCTGCGGGGCATGAACACGCCGCTGCGCGAGCTGATCTCGGACGTCGACCTGCTGCCG
>CALMZT010000779.1 GCA_937870805.1 uncultured Chloroflexota bacterium | reverse complement strand
CCGATGGCAAGGATACTGTCGCTGCTCCAGATGTTGGCTTCGTCGCTTTGCATCGCGCGCCACAGGGATTACCAAAAGGCTTCATCCCGTTCCCTCCTGATTTCGCCGTTGAGGTCGTCTCTCCGAATGACCGCGCAAGCTATCTGGATCGTAAGGTTAAAAAATATCGCAAAGCTGGAACGCGGTTATTGTGGCTGGTTTACCCTGATACCCAATCCGTTGTTGTCTACACACCAACAAGTACATACACAGTTGAGGTAGACGGAATATTAGATGGTGGGGATGTTCTGCCCGGTTTCTCGCTTCCTCTAAGCAAGATATTTCCCACCACCCGCTGAAAACAGAGAGTCAAGGAGTTCCACATGCCCTTCTATCAAAAACTAGGGGAAATTCCCCACAAGCGGCATACACAGTTCCGCAAGCCCGATGGCAAGCTGTATCGTGAAGAAGTCATGGGGCTGGAAGGCTTTTCCGGCATTCAATCGCTGCTGTATCACCACTTTCTGCCGCCGCGTGTGCTGCGCGTGGAAGAATTGAACGGCGGCACTCCTGAATACGCCGATTTCGGTCCGCTGCGCCATCGCGCGTTCCGTACCGTTGACGTGCCTTCGGGCGGCGATGCGGTGTCAGCGCGGCGCGTGCTGATGGGCAACAATGACGTGACGCTGAGCATCAGCCGCCCGACGAAAAGCATGGACTACTTCTATCGCAATGCCCAGGCATACGAAGTGTGGTTCACGCACGAGGGCAAAGGCGAACTGCGCTCACAATTTGGTGTGCTGCCGTTCATGCCCGGTGATTACATCGTCATTCCCTACGGCACGACATGGCAGATGATCTTAGAGTCGCCGGAAGCACGCTTTTTCGTCATCGAATCCCCTTCGGAGATCGAACCGCCAAAGCGCTATCGCAATGAATTTGGGCAGCTTTTGGAACACTCTCCGTATTGTGAACGTGACATTCGCGTGCCGACACAGTTGTTCACCAGTACGGAACGCGGTGAGTTCGAGGTGCGCGTAAAAATTCGCGGCAAGATGACGCGCCATGTGCTTGACCATCACCCTCTGGATGTCGTTGGCTGGGATGGCTACCTGTATCCCTGGATTTTCAGCATCTACGACTTTGAGCCAATCACCGGACGCATCCACCAGCCACCGCCTTCGCATCAGACGTTTCAGGGCTGGAACTTCGTCGTGTGCTCATTCGTGCCGCGCCTGTTCGACTATCACCCACAGGGCATCCCCGCGCCGTACAATCACTCCAACGTCAATTCCGACGAGGTGATTTACTACTGTGACGGCAATTTTATGTCGCGCAAGGGCATCGACAAGTACGATATTACGCTGCATCCCTGCGGCTTGCCACACGGACCTCAGCCTGGCGCAACAGAAGCCTCGATTGGCGCGAAGCAGACGGAAGAACTCGCCGTGATGGTCGATACCTTCCATCCGTTGAATATCACCGTCAACGCGCTGGAATTCGAGAAACCGGAATATTGGTCATCATGGCTTGAAGGCGATGGAGAGTAACCGTTTTACTTACTTTCCGTCTAACATTATAAGTCGCATTAAAGTGTCAAAAGGAACGCAAATTCGAGCACTTTTCTGCCATAATAAATAGTGTGTGCAGATAGTGAGTTCAATTGCCGCCACAGCCATTTGCAGTTCCTAGCCTCAATTGCTGCCACAGGAAGATTTTTGGCGGCAGCAACAGCCCCGCTTCCTGCCACATTTTATTTTGCGATGGCGGCGGCAGCAAAACGGCGGCAGAAGGAGACCGACTTGGAGATTGCACCAGAAGCGCTACCCTGGCAATCGTTATACAAAATCATGATCGGGTCGATTGTGCCGCGCCCGATTGGCTGGATTTCCAGCGTCGATAGCAACGGACGACACAACCTCGCGCCGTTCTCGTTCTTCAACGCCATCTGCGCCAACCCGCCGAGTGTGCTGTTCTGCCCGATGGTACGCAGCACAGACGGCAGCCACAAAGACACGCTCAACAATGTGCGCGAAACAGGCGAATTCGTCGTCAACATCGTCAGCGAGTTTCTGGCGGAAGCCATGAACCTGACAGCAGGCGAATACCCTGCCGACGTGGACGAGTTCGCATTAGCCCATCTCACGCCTGTTCCCTCAGTGAAGGTGCGCCCGCCGCGCGTTGGCGAAAGCCTGATTCACTACGAATGCACATTGACGCAGATTGTTGACCTGGGCGATCAACCGGGCGCGGGCAGCGTCGTCATCGGGCGCGTGGTTCATGTGCATGTCGCTGATGAGGTGTTGATCGGCGCGGACAAAATAGACCTCGCCAAATTGCAGCCTATCGGACGCCTCGCGGGAACGTCTTATGCACGAGTGACGGATATATTTGACCTCATGCGCCCACCGTCACAGATTGCCAATAAGCAAAATAGCTAATATGTTTGATAGGGCAATCGCATCAAATTTAGCTCGAAGGCTACAAGGGTTCACAACAAATCCGTAGGGGCGAACCTATGTGTTCGCCCATCGGGCAGACCTATGGGACGGCACCTACAACAACGCTTGTAACCTTTCTTGACCCACCCCATGATTTTGATGCAATCGCCCTATATGTTTGACACTGTATCGAGGCTTCAGAAGTAAAGATTTTCACTCCAAGTCGAACTGAACACCTCTGCTGTGAGCAGGGGTGTTTTTGTTATCTTTTGGAGAAAGGTATAATAGGCGATCACTTGCATCAATCAATGGAATGAGCGCGTCATCATGGAAGCAGCACCAGAAAACGCCACCCAACTCCTTGAGGCACTGCGTCAGGGTGATGAGATGGCGTTCACGACACTGGTTGACAAATATCAGGCGTCGATGGTACGTGTGGCGATGCTCTACGTTTCCAGCCACTTTGTTGCCGAAGAGGTTGTCCAGGAAACGTGGATTGGTGTGCTCAAAGGACTCGCCAAATTCGAGGGACGCTCATCACTCAAGACGTGGATTTACAGCATTCTCATTAACCGCGCGAAAACCCATGCCCAACGTGAAGGACGTTATGTGCAGCTTTCACTCGACGAAGACAGTGAAGCTGGCGAACCTACGGTGTCACCGGATCGTTTTAATCCCGCTGATAATCCACTATATGCTCACCATTGGGTCGCACGCCCTGACGACTGGCGCGAGATCCCCGAAGAGGTGTTAGTGTCCCATGAAACATTGGAACGTATTCAGCAAGCCATCGACGCGCTCCCCCCCAATCAGCGCATGGTGATTACGCTGCGCGATATTGAGCAGTTGTCGTCAGAGGAAGTCTGTAACATTTTAGAGATCAGTGAGACGAATCAGAGAGTTTTATTACACCGGGCGCGTGCGAAGGTGCGTGCTGCATTGGAACAGTACCTGAGGCAGTAGATGACAGTAGATAGATTGACGTGTAGAGAATTGGTCGAGCTGGTAACGGATTATCTGGAGAATGCCTTACCACCTGAAGACCGCGCCCGTTTTGAAGCGCACATTGCGGGCTGTCATAGCTGTACCAGCTTTTTAGAGCAGATGCGCCGTACTATCCTCCTGACCGGCAAACTCTCCGAAGAGTCGCTCAACGGCGACTCTGGCGACGAACTTCTGAAGATTTTCCGCAATTGGAAGAAATCTAATTTTGAAAGTGAATAATTAGCGCTTTAGTGTACGTCATGCCACGCCGTATGCACTTCTGTTTCGCCATTTCGCAGCGCGCGGAGTAAGGCGTCCTGATCGACGGGGATGCTGTAAATTCGCACACCAACCGCATTGTAGATAGCGTTGCAAATAGCGGGCGTGGTGTTGATCGACGGAATCTCGCCGACGCCTTTCGCGCCATAAGGTCCTTCTGCCGCGCGGTGTTCCACAAGATGGCTGATGATTTCCGGCGTGTGCTTGATGCTGGGCATTTTGTAGCGTGCCAGCAGCGTACTCCAGGGCACACCATTCTCCACAATGTAGCTTTCGGTCAAACAGTTGCCCATCGCCATGATGATACCGCCTTCGATCTGTCCCTGAACCAGCAGCGGGTTAATCGCGCGCCCGATGTCGGTCTTGGGCACGATGTCGCCGAAGCCCACTGTCTTCTATTCGTGGCAGTCCGATCTTCCGCCGAAGACGAACCGGAGCCTCATTCAAGACGCCCTCGAGCGAGCGGCGGCCCCGACCGTCCCGGATGTCGAAACGCC
>CALMZT010000778.1 GCA_937870805.1 uncultured Chloroflexota bacterium | reverse complement strand
GGATGGCTCTCTAAGCCGGGATACAGCACCTTCTTGACGGCAGCGTGGTCTTCCAAGAAGCGCGCGATTTTGAGGGCATTGCTGCTGTGGCGCTCCATGCGAATGCCGAGCGTTTTGATGCCGCGCAGGACGAGGAAACAGTCCATCGGTCCTGGCACACCACCAACCGCGTTTTGTAGAAACTTCAGGTCGTTGTAGACCTTCTCGTCATTCAGTGCCAGTGCGCCGCCGACGACATCGCTGTGTCCGCCAAGATACTTGGTGCTGCTGTGCATGACGATGTGCGCGCCGAGTCGCAGCGGCTGCTGAAGCGCGGGACTAGCGAAGGTGTTATCAACGGCAATGAGCACATCGGGCGGCGTGATGTCGGCAATGGCGCGGATGTCTGCCAGCGACATATTCGGATTGGTGGGCGTTTCAAGCCACACAAGTTTCGTTTGCGGCGTGAAGGCGGCTTTCACGGCGTTTAAATCCGTTAAATCGACCCAGCTAAAGTTCAAGCCGAAGCGGGCGAAAACGCGCATAAACAGGCGATAAGTGCCGCCGTAGACATCGTTGCCGACGATGATATGGTCACCGGGATTAAATATGCGCAAAACGGTGTCAATCGCGGCTAAGCCACTGGCGAACGCCAAGCCATAACTGCCGCCTTCCAACACCGCAATCAGCGATTCAAGGGCAGTACGGGTGGGGTTGCCGCTGCGGCTGTAGTCGTAGCCTTTGTGTTCCGCTGGAGCGCTTTGCACGAATGTCGAAGTCATGTACACGGGTGTCATGATCGCGCCTGTCGCCGGATCGGGTTCCTGTCCAGCATGAATGGCGAGGGTGTCGAGATGGTATTTGTCGTCCAATGTTGTGCCTCCTAGAGCGGTCAGCGTCACTGAGTACAGCGATCAGCAGTCAGCTAACAGCTTTTCAATATTGGCTTTTCGCATTGTGGATAGTATAACATGGCGATTGTATCCAATTGGAAGGACATTCCATGCGCGTTCTCACGCTTCTCGTGCTCATCGTTATGCTTGCCGCCTGTACACTCTCTGAAAGTAATGTGCCTACTGCTACGCCGGGACTGATGGGCAGCGTCGATATTGTCTATCCACCAGATGGCACTACTGTGTACGCCGAAGCGTTGAGTCTGCGTGGGACGGCGCAAGGGCTGGCGGGCAATACCTTCACGGTAGAAGTGGTGGGCGTGGACGATGAGATTATTGCGCGCAGCAGCGTTACTGTGACCGATGGGCAGTGGGCGGTAGAACTGCCGCACGGCTACGGTGGAGAACCTATGGAAGTGTCGATCTATGCGCTGCCGTCGGATGTCGACTTAACTTCTGATCTACGTTATGACGTAGGAACTGTCGTGCTTGCTGGTCTCAGCTATCGTCCAGAGGGCACATTCGGCAGTATCACCTCTCCGGCGGTGGGTGACAGCGTAGGCGGGGAATACATTCTCGTCACTGGCACAGCATCGGGTTTATTTGAGGGAACACTGCTGCTTGGGTTGTACGATCCCGATGGAATAGAGATCAGTCGCACCGTGCTGACCATCGAAGATCAATACTATAACCTTGTGCCCTGGTCGGCAGAACTACCGACGAATAGTTACACAGGCGTAGCCGAAATCCGCGCGTTTTATGAACAAGCGTCGGATGGCAAGCCCGTCATTATCGCCAGCATTCAAGTGACCGTTACACAGGAAGCTGGTTAGCCAATCTCTTTAAGAGGTTAGCGGATTCAAATTAAAATGTGACACGGCAAATCATCAGAAATGCTAGAATACCCGGAACACTCGTTCTGTCTAGAAAGCTGATTTTATGCTTAATCAACGTCGCAAATACTTTATCGCCATTGCGGGCAACATCGGCGCAGGTAAAAGCACACTCACAGGTTTACTATCCCAGACATTCGGCTGGGAGCCGTTTTATGAAGCCAATGCTGATAACCCTTATCTTGTTGACTTTTACGCCGATATGCAGCGCTGGAGCTTTCATTCGCAAGTCTTCTTTCTCGGCAAACGGTTGGAGCATCATAAACAGCTTGTCGATCACCATACCAGTGTTGTGCAGGATCGAACGGTGTACGAGGATGCCGAAATCTTCGCCCGCAACCTCCATGAACAAGGCACGATGTCAGAACGTGATTACGAAGTCTATCAACGGTTGTATCATGCTATTGGTGCCTTTTTGCCGCCGCCCGATCTGGTGATCTATCTGCAAAGCAGCGTCGATAAGCTGCTGGCGCACATCAATAAGCGGGGGCGTGACTATGAGCGCAATATCGCGCCCGATTACCTCGCACGTCTCAACCGTCTGTACGATGAGTGGATTCATCGCTGGACAATGTGCCCTGTTGTGCGCGTGCCGATGGACAGAATCGACTTTTTGCAGAACTATCGAGACTTTGAAGAAATTGTACAGATGGTGGAGGATGCACTGGCACCACCGCTAGCGATCAGTTAGAAAAGTTCTCAGTTGTCAGTTTTCAGGATATGTACAAAGGGGCATCATGCCTCTTTGTGCATTTCTTGTATATTCTCACAAAGATTTTTGTTGATGTTGTATCAACCTCAATGGACAGAACGAAAAACTCGTGTTAGAATCACATTCATACTATTCATCAGATGAATATGATTAATGTCTGAAATTGACCTCGGCTCGGAACTTCTTAATTACATTATTCAACAGCGCTTTCAACCTGGAGATCGCCTGCCAAGTATTAACGAATTGCAGGCAGCGAATCATCTGGGTATCAGCATCAGCAAAGTGCGCGAACAATTGGAAGTCGCGCGTGCGCTGGGCTTGGTGGAAGTACGCTCTAAGACAGGCACACGGCTCAAAGAATATGACTTTGCTCCGGCGGTGCGGCTTAGTTTGCTGTTCGCGCTGGCGACAGACCTCAGCAACTTTGAGCTGTTCAGTCAACTGCGCAATCACATTGAAGTTGCATTCTGGCATGAAGCCTGTGCGCTGCTGCAAGATGAAGACAAAACCTTCATGCGCGCGTGTATCGACGCTGCGCGCGCCAAGCTGAATGACCGCTGGATACGTATCCCCAACGAGGAACACCGCGCCTTTCATCTGACCGTTTTTAAGCGGCTGGAAAATCCTTTTGTTCTTGGCTTACTCGAAGCGTATTGGGACGCTTACAACGCTGCTGAACTCAACCAATACGCGGCTTACAATTATCTGCAAGAAGTGTGGGATTATCACGAACGCATTCTCAATGAGATTTGCGCAGGCAATTTTGACGCGGCACGCGAGGCTTTTATCGAGCATACGCGCCTGCTGCGCCATCAACCGCGTGTGCAGGAGATGCAGGATAAAAGACCTGTAACGGAGGTGGAAAAATAGGCGTTTAGAAACAAACTCATTCATCATCCTTCAGTTCATCAAGCACCAAAACCAGAGAGGAGTAATCGCGCAAATGTGCGCTTTAAATATCGCCAACGAAGTACAAACTGGCGCAGCCAATTCCGGTGAACCGATTGTCAACGATTTTACGATTATGGCAGCGACCAAGAACGGGTCGGGCAGCCAAACGTCGAATAGTGTAATCGTCAAGTCGCTGTTTCGTATGGGCATTCCTGTCAACGGCAAGAACCTGTTTCCGTCGAACATCAAAGGCTTGCCGACGTGGTACAGCATCCGTGTGAGCAAAGATGGCTATACCGCGCGCCGCCCACACAATGAAATTGCTATCGTTTTTAATCAGGATACTGCGGCAGAGGATATTGCCAATCTGCCTCCCGATGGTGTGTGCCTCATCCCTGCGGATTGGAAATGGGGGCAGAGTCGCTCGGATATTATCTACTACGAACTGCCTGTGAAAGAACTGATGGCGAAGACCGAAATCCCCGCTGATTTGAAAGATCGTATCGGTAATATGGTCTACGTCGGCGCAGTGGCGCAGTTGTTCGGTATCCCGCTGGAAATCATCTACGAAGCGCTTCTCGATAATTTCAACCGCAAGGAAAAAGCCGCCAGGCTGAACTACAACGTCGTCGAAATCGCTTACAATTGGACGGCTGAAAATCTGCCAAAGCGCGACGTTTATCGCTTTGAAAAGATGAATGAGACGCAGGGCAAAATCATGATTAGCGGCAATGAAGCGGGCGCGCTCGGTTCATTGTTTGGCGGCATGACCGTGGCAGCATGGTATCCGATTACGCCATCGACCAGCTTGATTGACGGCGTGCTGGATTACAAACATCTGCGCCGCGATGCCGAAACAGGGAAAGATACAGTTGCCGTTGTGCAGGCGGAAGATGAACTTGCTGCCATTGGTATGATCGTTGGCGCGGGCTGGGCTGGCGCGCGTGCGATGACTTCCACCAGCGGTCCCGGCATCAGCCTGATGGCGGAATTTGCAGGACTGGCATACTTTGCGGAAATCCCCTGCGTCATTTGGGACATTACCCGTCTTGGACCGAGTACAGGTTTGCCGACACGCACCAGTCAGGGTGATGTGCTGTTCGCGCATTTCCTCGGTCACGGCGACACGAAACAAATCTGCCTGCTGCCTGCCACCGTTGAAGAATGCTTTGAGTTTGGCTGGCGTTCGTTCGATATTGCTGAAGAGTATCAAGCGCCTGTGTTTGTCCTCAGCGATCTGGATTTGGGCATGAATAATTGGATGGGTGAGCCATTCACTTATCCCACTGAATCGATCAAGCGCGGGAAGACGCTGGACAAGATTCAGCTTGAAGAATTCTTTGCCAAGTATGGTGAGTGGTATCGCTACAAAGATTATGACGGCGATGGTATCCCGTACCGCACCATTCCCGGCACCGATCATCCTCGCGCCTCATACTTCACACGCGGCACGGGACATACGGAACGCGCGACCTACAGCGAAAAGAGCAGCGATTGGGTCGCGAATATGCACCGCCTGCGCCTGAAGATGGACGTTGCGCGCGAAAAACTGCCGCAGCCTTTCATCGACTACAACGCAGACAAGAAGGTCGGCATCGTCTCGTTCGGCACGAATGAGCCTGCCATTCACGAGGCGCGCAATTGGCTTTCCGCGAAGGGCACACAGACCAACTATCTGCGTATCCGTTCGCTGCCGCTGGCGTCTTCTGTGCACGAGTTCATCAACCAGCACGAAAAGGTGTACATCATCGAGAACAACTTCGATGGGCAGATGAGCCAGATTATCCGCATGGAAATGAACGACACCCGCCACGTTGAATCGCTGGCGTTGGGCGACAGCTTACCAATGACACCCGATTGGATTGTTAGCAAAATTTGGGAGGGTAATTAATCATGACAACGACACCAAAACCGGTTGGCAAAGTCAACGCTGCCGGGCTTGAACGTACCGAATACAAGGGTGTACCCAGCACACTTTGCCCCGGCTGTGGTCACGATTCGATCTCGAACCAGATCATCAGCATGGCGTTCGACATGGGCTTGCAGCCGCACAATGTTGTCAAGTTCAGCGGTATTGGCTGCTCCAGCAAGACGCCTGCTTACTTCCTGGGCACATCGCATGGCTTTAACTCGCTGCACGGGCGTATGCCTTCCATTGCGACAGGCGCGACGCTGGCGAACAACAGCCTGCTGGCAATCGGCGTTAGCGGTGATGGCGATACAGGCAGCATCGGCTTCGGGCAGTACAAGCACATGATTCGTCGCAATGTGCCAATGATCTATATCATCGAGAACAATGGCGTTTATGGACTGACTAAAGGGCAGTTCTCGGCAACATCAGACGAAGGGCAGAAGCTGAAGTATTATGGCGAAAACGCGCTGCCATCGCTTGATCTGTGCCTGGAAGCAATTATCGGCGGCTGCACCTTTGTCGCGCGCAGCTTCTCCGGTGACGCCAAGCAGGTGCAGGCACTGCTAAAAGCGGCGGTGGCACATCGCGGTACGGCGGTGCTGGACATTATCAGCCCATGCGTGACCTTCAACAACGACCCACAGTCGAACAAGAGCTACGACTACGGCAAGAAGAATGAAGTGCCGCTGCATGAGATTGACTTCATTCAAGGGGGCTACGTGCCCGCGCGCGAAGAAATCACTGTCGATTACGCAGAAGGTGAACTCATCGAAGTGAAGATGCATGATGGTTCATACGTGCGCCTGAAGAAACTGGGACGCGATCATGACCCGCGCAACCGCGCCCGCGCCGTCGGTTTGCTTGATGAAGCGCAGCGTGAGCAGACATTTATCACCGGGCTGCTGTATTATGAAGAACCACGCCCGATCCTCAGCGAGACCCTCAACGCGCCGGAAATTCCTCTGACGGCGCTGCCTGAAGCGCAGCTTCGCCCCACAAAAGATGCGCTTGACAAGCTGATGCAGTCGTTCATGTGATGACAAAATACACTGTAGGCTGGGGTAAATCTCAGCCTATAGTTTTAAAACAGTTCCTCTTAACTGATGGTACAGCGTGAAAAAGAACATGGAGCACATAAATATGGGTAGGATATTAGGTGCTGCTTTGCTGGCGCTGTGCTTGCTAACGACCAGTCACCCTGCGACGGTTGTTGCTCAAGACGCGCCAATCGAAATCACTTACGGTGATGCTGTAAATGGCGACATTACTGATGATGAGTTCGAAGTCAACTATATCTTTAGCGGTAATGAAGATGATATCGTGATGATCGAAATGCTTCGCGCATCCTCCTTGATAGATCCTAAATTGCAATTGAAGAGTGCTGTCGGGGATGTGCTTTTTGAGAACGATGATTTCCTGTATCCGTCAGCGGTGATTATCACTTCCCTGCGCAGCGATGGGGAATACACCATCACAGCGACACGGTATAACGGGAGAGATGGCGAGAGTGAAGGCAACTACCTACTACGGCTAAGCCTTGTCGAGCCGACAGAATTCGGCACGACTATCGACACGCAGATTTTTCCCAGCAACGATATAGATGAAACAACCCTGCCGCAACTCGTCGTCCTGTACCCTGAAAATGAGGTAACGGTCAGCGTGAATATGGAAATGGGAGAAGGGGAAGCGTTTGCCGCCTTGCACCTGGTCACGCCCGATACTGAGGCTTTTGGCAGTTATGCCTCCCTGGTTGAGTTCAACCCAGGCGTGCCGATCTACAATCTGTCATTTGATATTGAGCTACAGGACGAACAAATCTATGTGATCTACGCCACGCGCGCCTTCGCCTCTTATGCTTTTGACGCTGAACCTTTGGATGTCAGCATCACGGTTGAAGAAGCGTAATCGAAATTAGAACATCTACAGTCAACAGGGGCGATCAGTCCCTTGTTTGCGTTTAGGGTGAATGGGTTTCGTCTTCCTCAACCAGCAGCCGCCGCAGCACTTTGCCGACAAAACTCTTGGGGAGTTCTTCTCGGAACTCAATTTCCCAGGGTACAGCATATTCTTTCAGCCGTTTTTTACACAGCGCGATAAGTTCATCAGGTGTCAAGGTTGTACCGGGACGTGGAACAACGTAGGCTTTCACTTTCTGTGAGTCGTTGCCCACCTGTGTTAATCCCACGACAGCGACTTCTTTCACGCCGGGATGCTCGTACAGCACCTCTTCCACATCACGCGGATACACCTGATATTTGCCCGCTAAAATCATTTCTTTCTTGCGGCTGATGATCTGGAAATAGCCATCGTTGTCCATACGCGCAATGTCGCCTGTGAGCAGCCAACCATCGTCAGTCAGCACTTCTTTGCTCCGTTCTGGCAAGCCCCAATAGCCATCCATCACCTGCGGTCCACGCACCGCCAGTTCGCCAAGTTGACCTACTTCCACTGGTTGACCCGTTGTTAAGTCAGCGATGCGCGCTTCGGTACCGGGCAAAGGAATACCAATGCTGCCCACCTTGCGCTTGCCGTTCAATGGATTGGAATGGGTTACAGGTCCCGCCTCCGTTAGCCCATAACCTTCAACCACGCGCCCTTTCGTCAATTTCTCAAAAGCTTCCTGCACCTCTACGGGGAGAGGCGCTGCGCCAGAAATACACGCCTTGACGCTCTCGATGCCATATTTGCGCACATCTTTGTGCTGGTTGATCGCCATATACATCGTCGGCACGCCGGGGAACAGCGACGGCTTGTAGCGCTGAATCGCCTTCAATACATCTTCAGTGATGAACGTCGGCAAAATGACAATCTTCCCGCCGAGCACAATCGGCACATTCATCGCTGCTGTCATGCCGTAAGAGTGCGAGAACGGCAGCACGCTGAGGACGACTTCGCGTCCTTCTTGCAAATTTGTGATCCAATGGCGTGTTTGCAGCGCATTCGCCAGCAGCGCACGGTGACTGAGCATGACACCTTTGGGCTTGTCCGTCGTGCCACCTGTGTACTGGATCATGGCGAGTTCATGCGGGCTAACATCGACCTGCGGCGGCGAGGTGGGATGCGCGCGGCACAAACTTGTCCACAGATATTCCTGCTTGAGCAAGCCTTCAGGTAGTCGATGCCCTTCTTTTTCCTCACGGGTGAGTGAAAAGACTACTTGCTGTGCAGCGCCCATGTAATCCTTGATATTGGTATACACCACCGCGCGCAGCGCTGTACGCGCCTTAATTTCGCGCGCAGCCTGATGGAACAGCGTCAGTGTAATCAACACTTCCGCGCCCGAATCGATCACCTGCCGCTGAACTTCCTCACGCTCATTGACCGGACTGGTCGAAACGACAATGCCGCCCGCGCGCAGAATCGCATAGTAAGCGATGACAAACTGTGGCGAATTAGGCAGCAGCAAAATAACACGTGTGCCTTTTTCGACACCCAGTGAACGCAGCGCATTCGATAGACGGTTGACTTCGCTGTCCAGTTGGCGATACGACAGTGTACGATTGACAAATACCACTGCTGGACGATTGCCATAACGCCGCGCGGCGCTGCGCAAGAGGCGGTGCAGCGGGCGATTAGGGAAGGCTAACGTCAGCGGCACGCCTTCCTCGTAATGGCGCAGCCAGGGACGCTGCTCAAAAAGTTGTGATTCGCGCCGCCGTTCACGCCACATTGGTTCATGATCGTCAAGATCCTGACCGACGAAACGCTCAATCGCACGGTTCACGGCATCTGCGCGTTCAATGGGAACCAGATGCCGCGAGACGCCAATGTTGACATCTTCAGCGTTAGGGATTTTGCGTGCAACTTCTTCAAATGCCGCTGAGGGGAAAACAGTATCGCGGTCTCCACGAATGACCATGACAGGCATTTGCAGCTTGGGGAACAGTTCCCAGCCGTTCCAATGGCTCATGTTGTTGTTATACAGATTTTTGAGCACATGCACTTCGGCAGCGAGTTGATTGCGCACGAGGCGACGTATCGGACGCGCAACTGCTAATGGCAGTTTGAGAGCGGTCTCGATTAAGGGCAGCAGACGGTACTCCCCACTCGTAGCAACGAGTACCAATCGCTCCACATCCTGTGGATGGCGCACCGCATATTCGGTGACAATCGCACCGCCGAACGAATGCCCCATCAGGATAAATGGGCGCCTGACCTCTAATTTGTCCAATAAGGTGCTCAGGTCTGCTTGCAACTCATCCATCGTGTAGCGTGTGCGCGGCGCATCAGAGCGTCCGTGTCCTCGCAAATCGAAGGCGATCACACGGTAGTTATCATCAAAGGCGTGCATTTGGAAACGCCACTGCATCGCATAACCGCCGAAGCCGTGTACGAAGACCATCGTCCCAACGGGGTTTTCCGGTGTCACTTCAATGTAGCTGAGGCGGCATGGAGGTTCTTCAGAAAC
>CALMZT010000777.1 GCA_937870805.1 uncultured Chloroflexota bacterium | reverse complement strand
GTTACGCACCGTGAACCTGTGAACAAGGGGTTTAAACCCCTTGTTCGAGCTAAGCCTGCGTAACATCAGTTACTCATCACTTTCTACTTTTAACTTTTCACTCTACCCTCGTCACCGCCTGCGTCGTTAACTCGCTGTTCGCCGACCAGTTGCCCGCCAGGTCCACCGCCCACGCGGCGAACTCATACGTGCTGCCGCCAATGCCCGTATACTGCGCCGATGTGCGCGGCGTTTCAATCCAGGGCAGCCAGTCGCCCCCATCCACCCGTACCCAGATGAGGAAGCGGTCAATGCCGCTGTCGTCACTCCCCAACCACAACACGTCGAACGTTGTTGCGCTTACCTCCGGCAGCGCCAGCATTGTCGCGACGGGCGGTGTGCTGTCCACTCTGGGGTCAGTCGTCGGTACTGTTGTGGGCAGCGCGGGCGTTGGCGTGTTCTCAGGCGTCGGCGTCGCTTCGTTGACTCGCTCAATCATGATGAACGGCGGACCCCCAATCGCCGATACTTCGTTCTCTGGCAGGTACGGGTAGTCGTCGCGCGTGGCAGGTGGCAGGTTGATGACGTACTGACGTTCGCTGTCCGGGAACAGCGTTGAGCTACTGTACGCTCCAGTCACATCCGTTGAATGCAGCGTAGCGCTGTCTCCCGCCGCTGGAATATTGATCGCCAGTGGTTCCAACGTCCGGTTCCAGAACACGAGGATGCGTTCGTCCGTCTGCGGGCGCTCAAACTCAATGACCACCGTGTCAGAGCCAAGATCGAGCCTATCAGCGCTGGTGAATGGCTGCGTCCCGAAGACTTGCGCCAGCAGACGATAGGCGGCGGCAGCCGGACGCGGCGTGCCGGGCAAGGGATGTTGGCTGAAGCAGCCGTTGGTGCGTGTATTGCGGTACAGCCCATAAGCATCACCCCAGCACGGACCGTCTGCCATGCACAGGTCGCCGTTGTTTGGCGGGAAGTCTGTGCCGCCCGCTTGGTTGCCACAGTCGTCGTACAACTGGTGGATGAACACCGTATCTGCGCCAAACAGCCACGCATAGGCGGTACTTTGCACGACGAACGCCGCCGCTTGCTGGGCTGTAGCGCGCAGTTGTCGTGACGCAGGGTCATCGCGTGTCCACGTCGGACCGGGGTAATCGTCCCACACGGGCACGCCGCTTTCATTCAGCCACACTGCGCGGTCAAAGCCATGCTCGCCCAGCGTTCGATGTACATCCTGCACGACCAAGCCGCTGCGCAGTGGATAGCTGTAGTTGTGGACGGCGACGACATCCATGAACCAATTGTACTGCTCCCGCAGCGGGTCTTGCTGGAACACGTCCAGCACATCAGCCAGCAGGTTATTGGTCTCCGGGTTGCCATACGCCAAACCGCCAAACACGACGTTACTCTCAGGGTGTGCGTACTCTGTGACGATGTAGGTCACTTTCAGCAAGCGGGCGTATTCCTCTGCGCTGCCACTCCAGAACATTGGCAGATCCGGCTCATTCCATGCTTCCCAAATCGTGATGCCTGCGCCTGCTTCCCAACCGAGTTGTGTCGCCAACAAGCCGCCGGGTTTGTAGCGATTGACCGCTTGATAGACGAACGTCGCCCAACGATTTGCCGGGTTGATCGCTGCGCCTTCAACCGGTACATCACCAACATTGCTAAAAATGGGTTCGCGTAAGCCGCTGATGCTGCCACCGTCTGCGTAGAAGCCGGGTCGTCCAATCAGAATCGCGTTGATGCCTAAGCCGTGCTGCACATCGTCGTTGACGAGGCGATCATAAGCACTCCAATCGAAGACACCGGGGGATGTTTCGATGCGATCCCAGTACAGGGGCCAGCGATTCCAGCCTGCGCCCAGCACGAGCGCATTGCGGTAGCGTTCTTCGCTGGCAGGATGATCTGCTGAACTGATGAACGTGATGCCCAACCGCCGCGCACGCACGTAATCTTCTGAGGCAGGGGCAGAAGTCGGAAGCGGAATCTGTGCAGGCAGCGGCGCATGATTGATGCCCACCAGCAGGATAACGAGCAGCAGTGGCAGTAGTCGCTTCATGTAGGTTCAGGGGTGTTGATCTTTTCGCGTTCGCCCATGATGCTGCTGACCGAAACCCCCATGACCAGCAAGCCAATCGTCCCTAATACGCAGTAGACTAGCACCGCCGCACTGTGAGTCAATAGTCCTAACGATGCACCTTGTACGGCTGTGAAGCCTGCCATTTCGCCTGCTGCGCGGATCGCTGCCTGGAATGGACCAATTCCCGCGAGACTCAATGGCACAGCGATACCCAAAGATGCCAGCGTCATGCTCAACAGCGCGCCGAGCACCAGGTCACCCTCTTGCACGCCCAACGCTATTTCAAGTACATAATAGGTGACAAATGAGATGAACCATGAAACCAACGTCCAGAAGATCGTATGCGCGAAACGTCGCGGATGTGTCAGGGGTTCGAGTCCGTCAATCACCTGCCCAAAGAGGTGTCCAAGCGACAGACGTTTGACAATCGAGAGGCGCTTTTCTACTTCGTCAATCAAGCGATGCGCAAATTTCGGATAGCGCGCCAGAATGATGAGCACGATAAACGCCACAACAGAGGCTGCGCCAAACAGCAAAGCGCTGTTGGTAATCGCTTGAGGTACAGTCGGCACGCGGGTAAGACATAGCGTCAGCGTGATGACGACAAGCAGCACATCGACTACACGTTCGACCACGATGCTTGTCGCGCCTGTAACGAAGGGCACTCCGTCGCGCGTTGCCAGCAAACTTCTTGCCACTTCTCCGATGCGTAGGGGCAGCAAATTCAACATCATACCAATATTCAAAATGTGGAAAGCGTGGCTCAGAGGGATTTTATTGCCTAACAATCCACGCCATCGTATTGCCCTTGTCCACAATCCCAGAACAATCAACAGCAGCCCGACGATATACCACCCTAAGTTCGTTTGTGCAATTGCCTGGGCTACTGCACCAAGCTCAATATCACGCAGCGCTAACCATAAGAAGAACCCACTCACCAAAACGCTGGCGATCAGAAAGAGTATGCGTCGCATAGTGTCCCTATCTTGCGCATAACGCGCATCAGGTTATTGTAGCGCTATCTGATTACACGGCGAAAGTCTATCTTTCTCATCAGGCGTTTAGTTTTATGGCGTAACCTTTGGTTAAGCTAATGTTTCTAAATTACAGTCCTTATCAATATTGTCCATTTTGAGGCTTTACGATGAAACCACTCACTACGATGTTTTGTATCATCCTGCTGTTCAGCTTCGTGGCAGCTTGCACGTCCGCGCCAGCAGCAGCGCCTGTTAATGATATTCGAGGGACCGAAGCCGCCAGCAGCTCTCAAGCTGTGGCTTACACTAATGAAACGTTGATAAATTTACCGCTTGTCAACGCACGCACAGGCGAAACTTTTAGCTTAGCGGACTTCGCTGGCAAAGTCGTCTATGTCGAACCTATGGCGACATGGTGTACCAACTGCCGCGATCAGCTAGGGCGCGTGCGTGATGCTTATCAACAGCTTGACCCTTCGCAATATGTTTTTGTGGGCATCAGCGTGGAGACGAATATCACTCCAGCCGATTTAGCGACCTATATTGATAATCAGAATTTCCCCTGGATTTTTGCCGTTGCCTCGCGTGATATGCTCGTTGCCTTGAACGATCAGTATGGCAGCATCGTACTCAATCCCCCTTCAACGCCACACTTTATTGTCAACCCCGATGGCACACTCTCACAGTTGTACACGGGCGTGCATGAGGCATCAGACATCATGACGCTGTTACAGCAAATCGCCGGAGCGTAAGCTGGTGATTACGCAGTTTGTCTCTGGCTTCGGCTTAGGCGCAGCGTCTATCTTGACCAACGTCTGTTTGCTACCCCTGTATCCTGGGATGATTGCCTTCCTCGCAGGGAATGCCGATAACGAACGTGCGCGCAGAGCAATGGCGTGGTTAGGCATTTTAGTGCTGGTGGGCGTCTTGACGCTGATGTTGGTGTTAGGCATCTTCTTCTACTTGATTCGACGCGAGATGTCGGTAATTTTCCCGGTGCTGTTACCGTTGATTTACATTACCGTGATTGTTTTAGGTGTGTTGATGCTCAGTGGGCGCAATCCTTTTGAGCGCCTCACGATGATGCAAGCCCCCATCCTGCGTAACCCCTATGCCATGGCTTACGTCTATGGACTGCTGCTGGCACCGATGACGCTGCCCTGCGCGGGTCCGGTGTTGACGACGGGCTTAGTGATCGCCGCTAATAATGCCTCTGCCCTTGCAGAGCAGTTCGTCTATTTTCTAGGGTTTGGGTTGGGTTTTGGCTTCCCGATGGTGCTGCTTCCACTGTTGGCGCTGCCCTTACAGCGTCGTTTTGTGAGCTTTCTGACACAGCACCATACCATGGTTTCACGAGTGGCAGGGCTGCTATTGGTGGCGATTGGCTTGTTCGGCTTGTATGAAATACTGCCGAACTATTTCCCGGCAGGACGCGGAGTCTGATTTGTTGCTGCTGCAATGAGGAAAGCGATTGCAGCAAGTTGTGAGGTTGTAATTGCGGCGGCGACTGCAAATTGAGCGATCAGCTTTCAGCGGTCAGCAGCACTCAGCTATATGCATAATACTTATCGCTTGAGGAATAGTATCATAAAAAGGAGCACATTTGAGTTTCTTTTGACACTTTAATTGGAAATGTAAGATTTATAGGACTTGCGCAGTTGAACCGCGATTTGTGCTTGAACAAGGGGTTTAAATCCCTTGTTCGTGAACCCAACTGCATAACTCCTAATTTAGTCGAGGAAGCAAAAAGAGGTGTCCGTTTGGACACCTCTACAGATTTCTGACTAGCTCATGACCTCATCGAAAGTGGCTTGCAATTCTGGGGAAGGGGATGCCCCATCTTTTTGGAAGGCTTCGACGGCGCGCTGATAATGCGCGACGGCTTCGCTGCGGCGTCCTAAAACGACGTAAAGCTGCATAATCTGCCGATGCAATTCCTCACGGCTCACATCTTCCGCGAGCGCTTTCTGATAGAGGCTGAGAGCGTGTTCGCGCTTGCCCTTGCTCAGCCAATGATTTGCCATGTGCGTCAGCGCTTCCAAATACCCTGCACTGAAATCTTTGCGACGGCTGACAATCCACTTATCAAAATGTCCCTGCAAGAATGGACCACGATAGAGATTAATTGCCCGCTGCCATGACCCGATACGATCAGGATGGTCTTCGTTACGCCCATCCATCAGCGATGTGACAAACTCCATCACATCGTAATATACGGCGATTTCGGGATTGACACGGTAGTAACCCTCTTCGTGTACCAGCACATCCATATCGAGTGCCTTATGCAGACGCCGCTTGGTCACATGGAAAACGTTGACCGCTTGATCGATGTCGAGTTCGGGCCAGAAGGCTTGACAGATTTCTGACCGGGTAATGACTGATTTGTCCAGCGCAAAGAAGAATAACAGACGTGGGAGATGTCCTTCCCAGGTATCAATCGGGGTTCCGTCCAAGAGTACAAAACCGGGACCCAAGGCGTAGACTTCCAGCTTGAGTTTGCTGTTTTCACGTTCGACACTGTAAAAGTCAGTGCGAAGTAAGTGATTATCTTCCAGAAGTACCGCGTATCCGCGCGCTGTGAGCGAGACCCAGGGCAAACGCGGTAGAGTGCGACTGTTGAGGATAATGCAGCAGTTGTCTGGCAGGCGCATCACCAAGCCTTCAACAAACTGCTGGATGTCATCGGCAGTATCACTTCTATCATACTCGTCAAGAATGAGATAGAAACGCTGATCGCTCAATTCACTGACATCGCGCGCGAAGGTGTCCAGCAGTAATTCAAAATGTTCGTCGGTATCATCCCACGCCTCTTGGGGCAGCATATTGATGTGTCTGCCAAAGGTGGGGTGCTGATTAGCAAGATCGTGTGCCATGCCCGCTAGAAACGATTGAACGTTGAGATCGTCTGGTCCCAGGGCATAGTAGAATGTATTCAGATCAGGCGAATGGACGATTTTTGCAACGAGCACCGAACGGTAGCGACTGTTAGGGTGGAGTAATACAATCCGTGCTTGACGCGAATGATAGAGAAAAGATTCATAGATCGTGTTGATCGAGCTGCTTAAGCCGAACTGTTGCATGGTCCCTCGAAATGCGTTTTATAAGTAGTGATATATACAAACTATTTGAGCATTATAGCAAAAATAAAAGCTGTGCGCTAATGATTAGTTATCCAGTTTTCACAACTTCATGGACAAGCTAAAAAGACAGCTAATGATATAAAATAGCAGCATGGCAAAGCGAAAATTTCAACTCACAGAAGCAGAAATAGCGGCGTTTCGGCAAGCCGAACAGCAGACACGGGATGTGCGGGAACTGAAACGGTTGCAGGCAGTGCGATTGTATGGCAGCGGCGAAGCAGTGGCAACCATCCAGCGACTGACGGGCTGTGGTCCGGTGAGTCCGTGTCAGTGGGCAAGCGAGTATGGACGCGGGGGTCTGGATGCCCTGCGAACGCGGTGGCGTGGCGGCAATGCCAACAAACTGACGGCGCAACAGCGGCAGGATTTATGGGAGAAGCTCGACCAGTACAGCCCCGATCAAGTCCTTGCCAGCGAGGTTCGCCAAGCTCAGGGTGGGTTCTGGACGGTCAGCGATCTGCAAATCGTGGTCCAGCAGTGGTATGGCGTGACTTATCGCAGTGAAAGCTCGTATCGCAGTTTGCTGCACGCCAGCGGATTCAGCTACCAGAAGGTGGAAAAAGTGTATCGCTCACAACCCGGTGCCGTTCGACTGGCGGACTTTGAAGCGGAACTGGAAAAAAAGTGACCGATTTCCTGCAAGACCATCCCGGTGGGGTCATTATGAGTATCGATCAACTGAGCCTGTATTTTCAGGCAACGCTGACACGGGTCTGGTCACGGCGCGGACAAACACCCATCATTCGAGTGGCGACACAGCGTGATTACGTGCATTTCTATGGGGCGTTGAATGTCTGCTCCGGTCACGAGGTGGCACTGACCTTGCCTAAACAGTCCGGCGAGATGACCTGCCATTTTCTCGATCATCTGCAAGCCTGTTACCCGCATCGTCCGTTACTGATCCTGTGGGATCGGGCAAAGTGGCATCAAGGACAGGTCGTGCGCGACTATCTGGCACAGCGTCCGCACCTTCAGACCCTGCACTTTCCACCGGGCTGTCCGCAGCTGAACCCGCAGGAACATGTC
>CALMZT010000776.1 GCA_937870805.1 uncultured Chloroflexota bacterium | reverse complement strand
GCAGCGCCTTACCGCCTTCAGCGGCATTCGCGTTCGCCGTCTTGACCGTTTCGCCGCTTAATTGGCGAAGGTATTGTAAGAAATGACAATGATTTTTACGATTTTAGGTTTTATTAGAAATCTTGCTCCACCGTGATTCCCCAAGATGACCTTGTATCTCTGCCTATACTCTCTCCGCTCTTAGCGAACTTGGCGAACTTGGCGTCTTGGCGGTTGGCTGTATTGAATGAGTGTTCTCCTTACATTACACATCGCATTAAAGTATCAAAAGGAACGCAAATGCGCCGCCTTTTGTGCTACTGTGGAATAATCGACGCCATTTTTCCTGCCGCGTGTATCTAAAAATGGGTTTTGGCAGCAAAATGGCGGCAGTTGCAAGCACACTTCCCGCCGCTGACAAACAAAAATGGCGGGAACAGCCTCGCTTCCCGCCAACTTTTTTTCTTGTTGCCATGGCAGCAGCTAGTTCAAATTCTCGAAAATGCCTGCCGCGCCCATGCCCCCGCCGATGCACATCGTCACCATGCCGTACTTGCTGTCCCGGCGCTTCATCTCATGCATCAACTGCACCGTCAGCTTCGCCCCCGTGCAGCCCAGCGGGTGTCCCAGCGCAATCGCCCCGCCGTTCACGTTCACCTTCTCCGGGTTCATCTCCAGGTGACGGATGACCGCCAGCGACTGCGCCGCAAACGCCTCGTTGAGTTCAATCAGGTCGAGGTCGTCCAGCGTCATGCCCGTGCGCTTCAGCAGCCTCGGCACGGCATTGATCGGACCCACGCCCATGATCTCCGGGCGCACACCCGCCACGTTGAAGCCCACGAAGCGCAGCAACGGCGTCAGCCCCAACTGTGCGGCTTTGCCTGCTTCCATCACGATCACCGCCGCCGCGCCGTCGCTCAACGGGCTGCTGTTGCCCGCCGTCACGCGCCCGCCTTCTCTGAAAACGGGCTTCAGCTTCGCCAGTCCATCGACGGTGGTCTCACGGCGCAGGTGTTCGTCTTCGCTCAGCACGGTTCTCACCGTCGTCGGGCGTCCATTCTCGCCCAACACCGTCTCTTCCATCTCGAACGGCAGGATCTCCTGAGCAAACTTGCCCGCGTCCTGTGCCGCCGCCGCCTTCATGTGGCTCTCGTAGGAGACCCTGTCCATGTCCTCACGGGTGACGTTGAACTCGTCGGCAACGCGCTCCGCCGTCAAGCCCATGCCCATGTACACTTCCGGCTCGTTCTCCGCCATGTACAGGTTCGGGCTGATGCGGAAGCCCGACATCGGCACCAGCGACATCGTTTCCGCGCCGCCCGCGATCACCACGTCCGCACCGTTGGCGATGATGCGTTCCGCCGCCATGGCTATCGTCTGCAAGCCGCTGGAGCAGAAGCGGTTCACTGTCTGCCCCGGCACATCGACAGGCAGCCCCGCACGCAGCGCAATGACGCGCGCAAAGTTCAGCCCCTGCGAACCTTCGGGCATGGCGCAGCCGATAATCACGTCGTCAATCTCGTTCGGGTCGAGCTTGCCGTCGGTCTGGCGCATCACTTCCGCGATGACCGCCGCCGCCATCTCATCCGAGCGTGCATTCCGGGTGCTGCCTCTTACTGCTTTGCCGACAGCGGTACGCGCCCCGGCGACAATCACTGCTTCGCGCATAACTAAACCTTTCTAATGTTTTCTCTGCTTGCCGATAAATGAACGCAAATTTGCAATTAACCCTTTGGGGTTTTCAGGATTTGCTGACTTAGGTTCGGCTTCGTCTTTTCGTACCATACTGTATCCAACTTGTTTTCCGTTTTCATCAAGAATCGGAACTTGTTTATATGGTGATGCTGCGGCTCGTTTCTGAAGTTCAATCACCCAATCAATGTATGACAATAGGTAATCAGCGAAAGTCCCTTTATCCTGTATCTTGGCGTTTTCACCTTCAAGATAGAAGTAGACTTCTGCCTCCTCCCCTGTTGAGGGACGAGTAAAAGCGAACTGATAACCTTGGTGCATGAAGAACACAATTGCATCTTCAGGGAGTGGCTCTGGATGTTGGTTCTCGCGTAACAAACCTTCTGCACTGGACTTCAAATCATAGATATGATGATAGAAGAATTCAGACCCCTGCATCCCGATGTCAGCCCAATGACCACCCCATAACAAAAACTCGCGGAAAGCATCAGGAAAGGCGAAGCCATGACGTTTCTCTAAACGCGACACTTCATCCACACTACATGGCTTTGGTTGGCTAAGATTAAGTTCAACATATTTCGCCTTTACCTCATTAAGGTAATGTGTTTCTCGAAATGGCTTGTCGAGTCCATAGGTATTTTTCAGATGCGTCAATCGCCGTTCGTGTTTTTTGACTTCTTCTAATACCCATTCGCTGAAGCTATCGGCTACTCGTAGGAAAGGCTCATCGCCAGCATTAGCGCGATAAACTGGTGGATTATCTCCATTAGACAAATGAAAGAAATAAAACACCTCATGTTCAAAAGTTTCAGCAACGCCTAAGCAGATGAATGCATCTTGGGGTAGTTGTTCCCGAATGGCACGTTCTTCAGCTTCTCGTTTTTGGATCATCTCAGTCAGTTTATCTGTCTTGAGACCTATACTAGCTAAGGGTGCGGCACGAGCCAACAAGCTATCTAAGGTGCTTTTGCCGTTGTAGTTTGGGAGACGATCATAAATTACGGACTTATGGGTTTCGTAACCGTAGATATGTGGCGGCATATACAGATAGTGGAAAAAATTGTCAGGAAATAAATCTCCACACAGTTCACCTGCCCATCTCAGGAATTCACGGTAGGCGGTAGGGAGCTTGATCTTAAGCTTTTCTTCCAATTCGACAACTCGATCCTCAGGGCACGCGACTAAACGAGCGAGATCGAGTTGTTCATACAATTTTTTCGCATCATCAAGGTACATAAAATGCCTAAATACAGTCAGCTTTCCTGCCTTTGCTGAAAGCTGACTGCTTATCACTCATCGTTAGTTACGCAGCGGCTTGTTGTTTTGCAGCATGTAGCCGATGCGCTCAATCGTCTTTTGTTCACCGACGAGACTCAGGAACGCCTCGCGCTCAAGGTCGAGAATGTACTGCTCATCGACCCACTGCGGCTGTGTCAGCCCGCCGCCTGTCAGCACATAGGCGATCTTGCGCGAAATCAATGCATCGTGTTCGCTGGCATAGCCGCCCTCGCGGAAGCCGTCGATGCCGAGCAGCAGCGCCGCATACGCATCACGCCCCGCCGCCCACACCTTACCTGCTGAACGCGGTTGATAACCGTCGGCTAACGCCAACGCTGCCGCCTTCGCCTCGCCGATCAGCAGGTCACGGTTCATGACGATGCGATCACCTGCTTCAAGGAAGCCGAGTTCGCGCGCCTGTGCTGCGCTCTCGCTGACCTTCGCCGTGGCGATGTTCTGGAACACTTTGAACAAATGCGGCAGCACATCGGCGTTCGGGCTGGATTCGATCACTGGATTGACGACGCGCCGCAGCAGTTCCTTACAACCGCCGCTGCCGGGGATTAAGCCCACGCCCGCTTCTACCAAGCCCGCGTACAATTCCGAATGCGCGACAACCTGCGTGGCTGCCATGAACATCTCAGCACCGCCCCCTAGCGCCATGTTGAAGGGTGCGACGACAACAGGCTTCGACGCATAGCGCATCGACTGCATCACGTCCTGGCTGAACTTCATCGCCTTTTCAAGCTCGTCCATCATGCCATTGTTGACTGCCATCATCACGAAGAACACATTCGCGCCGACGCAGAAGCGTTCGCCGTCGTGGCTAACGACCAGCGCATCTAACTTGTCCGCTTCCAGCATCTCGACAGCTTTTTGAGTCATTTCTATCAGTTCAGCATCAATTGCCATCGCCTGGCTGTGGAACTCTAACAGCGCCACACCGTCGCCTGTATCATAAACCGTTGCGCTGCCATTGCCCGCGACTTTACGCCCTGTCGCCTTCAACGTGGCGACTTTGATTTCACGCTTGTCTTTTGCCAGCGATACGTAAGTGCCTTCCTGTGGGCTGTAGTAGCCATCGACGAGTCCATTGGCGTCGCGGCGATAGAAGGTTTTGTTGCCCGTCGCCACCATCTCCTTGACCCAATCAGCGACGGGATAGCCTGCCGCCTCGAACTGCGGAATGGTTTCTTCAATGCCAATCGCGTCCCAAATCTCGAAGGGTCCCATCTCGTGGCTGAAGCCCCACTTCTGTGCGTTGTCGACGTTGACGATGGTGTCCGTGATTTCAGGCACGCGATGCGAAGCATATGCTAAGTAGAAGGCGTGCAAGTGGAACAGGAACTGACCGAAGCGATCAGGCTCCTGTATCAACAGCTTGATGCGTTCGCCTGTGTTCTTGACCTTGCGATGCTTCTGTGCAATGTCTATGGTTGGGTTTTTCGGCGGCTCGTACTCAAAGGTGTCGAGGTTCATCACCCAGAATTCTTTTTTGCCGTTGGCGCGCACTTCCTTGTAAAAGCCCTGCCCGGTCTTGCCGCCGAGTCGGTTCTCATCCAACATGCGCTGGCTGAGTTTGTAACCTTTTTCGTGCATCAGTATATCGCGCGACGGGTCTTCGGGAATTGCAGGGTGCAGATTGCGAGCGACATGCACTGCCACGTCAAATCCCACGAGATCATTCAAGCGGAAAGTGGATGTTTTCGGGCGTCCAATCAGCGGTCCGGTGATAGCATCGACTTCTTCAACTGTGAAACCGTTATCCAGCGCGTAGTTCATCATCTGCGAACCCGCCATCGACATGAAGCGATTGCCGATGAAGTTGGGGCGATCTTTGCAGACAACGACGCCTTTACCCAACACGCTCGTGCCAAATTCCACCATGTAATTCACGAGTTTGGGGTCGGTATTTTCGTGCGGGATGACTTCTAACAGGTGCAAATAACGCGGCGGGTTAAAAAAGTGTGTGCCCATGAAACGCCGCGTGAACTCATCGCCCAAGCCTTCAGCAATCGCCTTGATCGGAATACCTGACGTGTTGGTGGTGATAATCGCGTCGGGGCGCACGACTTCCGCCAGCTTCGCCATCAAACTCTGCTTAATATCTAATCTTTCGACGACGACCTCTATAATCCAGTCGGCGTCACTCACCATCTCTAAATCATCATCTAAATTGCCCGTTTTAATATGATTTAAGTCATTGGCGCTGAACAACTGCGCCGGACGCATCTTTTGCAGCCGCGCCAGATTGTCGTTGACGATGGCATTGCGCCTGGCAGGTGCATCGCCGGGCTGCGTACCTTTCGCGGGAATGTCCAGCAGCGTTGTGTCCACGCCTACGCTCGCCAGCAGCGCCGCAATCCCGCCGCCCATCGTGCCAGAACCAATCACGGCAGCCTTTCGGATGTGATAAGCCATATTTACCCCTTCCAAAGATAATCTAATCACGATTCGATTATATACGCATATTGTATCATTGGAGTTGCGTTGTGTCTAAAAGTTGTAAATTTTTGTTGGTGGGTATTGGGTATTGGTTACAAAGTGAGTGAGGGTTGTACGTTTAACCTCACCCCCTAGCCCCCTCTCCCTCGCGATAGGCTGATTGAAAGTCAAGCTTGTTGGCGCGGGGAGAGGGGGAATCACCGTCGCGCTAGGAGACTTATTGGATAAACCAAGTACCGGAGTGATTAGCTCCAGGAGCTAACTTTCATCAAACTGAATATAAGCATCATTGTCGAGATAGTAGTTCAAGGCATCAACTAAATCCTGTACGGTGAGATTGGGCTCTTTACTCTTTGCCGCCTCTATAACGTCACGCACTAACCAGAGATCGGCAGCAGCACCTAGACGATTAACTTTAGCAAATTCCGAGATATATGATTGCTCGTCATCATCGCTTTCAAATATAACAGCACAGGTCATGTTTTCTGTTAGGTGTTTCGCATCTTCTACTACATAAAGCGCGTAAAAACCGCCTTCAGGTTCGGGGATATTTTCGATACTGTTCAATACTTCCCCAAGCGTTTTGACCATGAACACTCTATCTTCCATTTTGATTTCCCCTGAAAACTGACGACTCACCACATATGATCTTGCCCATTGATGTTGAAGAAGCGTCCGTTGTCTTTGGGTGTGAGGTTGTCGATGATGTTGATGAGACTCGATGCTGACTGCTGCGCGCTGAGGGGTGCGCCACCGCCGCCCATATCGGTCTGTACCCAACCGGGATGAATCATCATCGTGATAATCCCCTGTGAACCCAAATCGCCCGCCAGCGCGCGCGTCGCCATGTTTAGCGCTGCTTTGCTGATGCTGTAGGCATAACCGCCGCCGTGCGTCTTATACTGCATACTGCCCTGCTGTGACGTGATGTTAATCACTTTGGGATTTGTGCCGTTCTTCAGCAGGTCAAGCAGCGCTTGCACGATCATTAGAGGCGCAACGGCGTTGGTGTGCAGCGAGTGTTCCAGTGCTTGCGGCTCAAGACTTCCTAACGAGCGATAACCCGATTCGCGCGGATTAATTGCCGCGTTGTTGATGAGCATGTCGAGTCCATTCACTTCGCTGCGCACGGTTTGCGCTGCCGCTGCGATGTCGTCCATATGATCGACATCCAATTTCACCCTTGTCAGCCGACCTTTATATTTCCCGTCGTAGTGCTCTACAGCAGCGAATTTGCGCGCCGCCGCGAAGACGTGATCGCCGCGCTCCAAATACTGCCGCACGATTTCGAGACCTAAGCCACGATTTGCGCCTGTGATGAAGATTCGCTGCATGTTGCGTCCTTTGCGTCGTCATAACATTAAAGCGGGCGCACACGTTGGTGCGCCCCTACCAGGTGCATTGCTCTTTGCGACCTTTGCGCCTTTGCGGTTCAATTTCTTGGATTTAATTGGTAGTTCACCATTGATGCTGACCGCCGCGATAATCGTAATACTTGCCGCTGTCTTTGAGCGTTAAGCTATCGATGACGCGCAAGATACCGCTAACGGATTCGTGCGGCGTGAGGGAAGCGCTCGCACCACCCATGTCGGTTTGAACCCAACCGGGGTCAAGGGCGATGACAATCACGTTGCGCCGCCGCAAATCGTGCGCCAGCCCGCGTGATGCCATGTTCAGCGCCGCCTTGCTCATGCAGTACGAGTGGCTGCCGCCGTAGCTTCTGCCCGCAATGGACCCCATATCGGATGAGATGTTAATCAGTCGCGGGTTTGCGCCCTTGCTGAGCAAATCCATAAACGCTTGGGCGACGATCAGCGGCGCGACGGTATTGGTATGCAGCACTTGCAGCACCGCTTCGGCTTGAAGCTCACCGAAGGTTTCATAGGCGGGCGTTTCGGGGTTAATCGCGGCGTTGTTAATGAGCACGTCCAGCGCGTCGGTCTTCGTGCTCACCGTATTCACTGCTGCCGCAATCGAGTCCTCGTCGGTCACGTCCAATGAGATAACTGTAAGATCATAGAGCTTCGCTAAGCGTTGCAGTTCGTGCGCTGTCTCAGGATTGCGCGCGCCGGCGAACACCTGCTCACCGCGCGCCACGCACTGCCGCGCCAACTCCAAGCCAATTCCACGACTCGCGCCCGTAATCAACACTCTCATGAGGCTTCACCTATGCTATGCACTCGAAATGGTGAACGTTTCCCAACCTGCCCCATATGGGGACAAGTTGGGAGGGGATCTAGAGGGACGACACGTTGGTCGTCCCCTACAACTGACGACTATACAGATTTGCGCGGGACGACACAGGTAAACGGAGTTTGCACGTCGTCCCCTACAAATGTGAATTTTGAAATAGGTTCTAAACTTATCGTTCCTTCTGCCGCCGCGAGATCATGCCCTTCGCGCCTTCAACGCTCGTCGCGCTTGCCGATTCGCGATAACCTTGCGCATACAGTTTGCGGAATGTGTCCATCACGGGCTGCTGGATAAAACGGTTCATACCGACCATCACAAACACGCCCGTGCGCGTGTGTTTTTGGGTGGGCGCTGCGTCTGCCTTGAGTAATTCACCTGAGGGAATTGCTGCGTTTAAGTACACCCCAATCACATCTACAATCCCGCTTGTTTCCTCAGTCATCGCGTGAATTTGCGCCAACAAATCATACAAATCGTTCGCGCCCCACGCGCCCTCTACATGATAGATGAGGATGCTGTGATCCTCGTTATACCAGTCCACACGGATTGCCATTCGCTGTTGTCCTTCCTTGTCTAAGTGAGTCAAACATGTTGTATACCCGTATCTCCCCAATTTTCCTGACTTACGCCGTTGAGTTCTCAAGGGCACCGCGTGCTGCGCCCCTACAATCGTTGTTCTCACGGGCGAACACACTGGTACGCCCTACGTGATCTCAACTGCATATGGGGATAGAGGTGCATGTCAGTCCACGCCAACAAAACAAGGGGACTAGCTTAACTCATTACGGGTATATCCCAAAATACGGCGCGCCACAATTAGCGTATTAATCTGTCCGGTGCCTTCGTAGATGTCGTTGATCTTACCGTCACGCATCCACTTTTCCACCAGCCATTCACGGCTGTAACCCATCACGCCGAGTAGTTCGACAGCTTTCTGTGTCACTTGCGTTACCGCTTTGCCCGCCTTCACTTTCGCCATCGACGCTTCCAACGGATTGCTGGTTTGATTGTCGAGCATTGCCACTGAACGCAGCGTCAGCAGATACGCGGCTTTCATCTGCGCTTCCATTTCCAGCACGTCGCGCTGCACTGCTGTGAGCTTGTGATAGGGCAGACCATAGGGGATTTCGACGCCGTTTTCCTGCAACTTCTCTTTGACGAAATCCAACGCCGCGCGCCCGATACCCAATGCACTTGCCGCGACAATCGGGCGGCTGGCGTCAAACGTTGCCATCGCGCCTTTGAAGCCCTTGTCCTCTTTGCTGGCTTGCAAATCGGCGCTGCCGAGAATGTTGTCGGCGGGAATACGGGCATCCTGAAAGACAATCGCCGCTGTGTCGCTGGCGCGGATGCCGTGCTTGATTTCCTGCTTGACAACGCGCACGCCGGGCGTTCCGGCTTCCACGACGAACGGTTTCATGCCCGCGCGCCCCGCCTTTTTGTTGACCGTCGCCCACACAATCACCATACCGGACGATTCTTCGAGTGCCAGCTTGCCGTTGGTGCAGAAGATTTTCTCGCCGTTCAGCACCCATTCATTCGTTTCTTCGTCAAAGGTTGCT
>CALMZT010000775.1 GCA_937870805.1 uncultured Chloroflexota bacterium | reverse complement strand
GTTAACCCTTCAATGAGCAGCATCGCGCCACATGCGCCCAGCACAAGAAAAATGATGATCGTCAGATAGTGGATAGGGATCATTGTACGGGCGCTTTTCTACTCACGAACAAGGTGCGAACGATATATAGCGCGGCTAAAAGAGCCAGCATAAAAACGAGTGTGATAATCCCAACATCCCCGGCGTTAGCTTCAACATATAAAACGCCTGTCATCACGGGCGTACCTTCGGCGTTGGGTAGCTCATACTGGATATAGCCCGGTGGCGTGGGTGTAGGCGTCTCTGTGGGCGTGGGCGTGATGCTGGGCGTCAACGTGATGGTGGGCGTCTCTGTAGGCGGTATGCGCGTCATCAGCGTTGGAAAGATGGTTAGCAGTCCCGACCAGTCGAGATTCGCTGAAAATGTCGCCTCAAAGGTAACGGCGATGCTGATGGCTTGCGGCGTCCATGTGTCGAGCGGCGTTGGATATGGAATCTGCGTCAAAGGCGGTATTTGAGTAAATTGAGCCTCTGGCGTCGGGAAAGGAGTCCACGTCGCCGGAAATGGAATCTGCGTCAAAGGCGGTATTTGAGTAAATTGAGCCTCTGGCGTGGGGAAAGGCGTCCAGGTTGCCGGAAATGGCATCTGTGTGAATTGTGGAATTTCAGTGAAGGGCGGAATTTGTGTGTAAGCCCGTACTGTCGGATAAGCCGTCCAGGTGGGCAAGGGTGTTTGAGTTTCCCAGCCCTGTAAATTCACACTTTCAATGACGATGGGGTTCGCGTTATTGGTTGCTTTCCTCACAAATACCGTTTGATCGTTAGGGTTGGCAGAAGAAAAGAGAATCGAAGCGTTTACGGCGTTCGTGCCGTTGGCGTCATAGGTAGTACAGGTGGATATAAAGCAAATTTCTATATCATCGCCAGACGTGCTTTTAGTGACTACTAGTGATGCAAAGCGGGCATTGAATGTAAAAGTTAAATAAGCGCTTTGTGCGGTGGTTACAAAGGTTGTGCTATTGGCAGTGGGGGTTAAAGTCCATGCCCCTACAAAATCCAAGCCCGCATCAGTCACCTCATAGCTGCCATAAGTCAAAATATATTGAGCGCGTCCCTGGGCTGTCCAGGTGGGTAGAGGTGTAAACCCGGCTGGCGGTGCGGTCCAAGTGGCGGCTGCTGTCCATGTAGGCAACGGAGTAAAAGGCAGAATGGGCGTAGAGGTCGCATAAGCGGTGATGTCTACAGCATCAATGTAAATGGGATTCGCATTGTTCGTGAGCTTGCGAACTCGCACCGTCCGATCACCATTTAACCCGGTAGCAATCTGCGCAGACACATTGAACGTGTTTGAAGCGTTGCCATCAACGGTGCTGCATGAACTACCGATGCAAACCTCTAGATCATCGCCAGATGTAGACTTTCGCAGCAGCAGCGCTACAGCACTGGCGTTGTAAGTGAATTCAAGATAAGCGCTTTGTGTGGTGGTGGTGTATGCTGCGCCATTGCGATAACTGGCGTTGAGGTCCAGAGTCCACGCACCAAAGAAATTTAAATTAACGTCAACTTCTTCATAGTTGCCGCCCGTTAAAAGCCGTTCGCCCCGGTCAATATTGGTGGGCTGCGCCGTCCATGTGGCGGGCGCGGTCCACGTCGCTAACGGCGTAATGACCTGGCTGGTCCATGTCGCCAAGGGGGTTACAGGTGTAGCAGTCGGGTCATTGGCAAAGATGGCAAACGCATCAAGGTAGACAAACTGAGCGGCTGTGCCTGTGTGGGTGATGCTGACATTGCACTGCGACAGACAGTTGACCGCAAACGCCTCAGTCACCATATCAGCACCGCTGGCGTTGTTAAAGGTAATGCTTCGACAGTCAGTGTCAAAACAAATCGTGGCAGGTCCACCCGTTGAGGCAATGGATTTATAGAGAACGAACACAGTTCCCCACATCCGCATACCCCACTGCGCGCCAACACTTTGCGAACTTCTAATAGAACCCCCTGAAAAGCGAGCCGCGTCATTATTGGTTGACCAAGTACCGCTAGGAGTGGCGACACCGCTGGCGTTGGATTCGTAGTAGCCGGGACCAAAAATAGGTCCGGGGGTAGGGGTATTGGTTTGCGCGCTGGCAGGATTACCAACGGCAAAAATCAAGGCTATAAGAAGAATAATAACGGTTAAAATTCTGCGCACAAGAATACCTCTAGCCAACATCATAATTTAAGACACCAGGTACGGTACTAATCCTTTTGTCTATAAATAAACATTTTGTCTATAATTATACAAAATGTTCAACATTGAACACCTATAAGTGATCTAAAGTAGGGGGAATCATGGTTACTGTCGGGGTCCGATTCATGAAGCGGTCAGACAAAATAGTTTATGCGGTACTGTTGCCGGGCGTCCATCTGACAAGAAAACAAATTGCAGAAAAAACCGATTATGACCCGGATTATTTACCTCGCGTACTAACACGGCTGCAATTACAAGGACATATCCGGGCATTTCGCCTACCTAAAATCAGAGCAACATTCTATGAACGCATATCCTAATTACTCGCAATGGCAAGCCTTAGTTTTGGAACAGCACGCCGGGCTGTTAGCCTGGTGTGGTTTCGTTGCCGGGCTGCTCCTGCTGTGGCTGCTGTGGCGTTGGCGGTTTAAGCGCTATCGGCTGCTCATTACTGTAGCGGCTGTGGCGGCGTTTTTCGTGGCGCTGGGCTTGCCTATCGTCAACGGGCAAGGGGTAATACTGCAATTTCTTTTTATCCTTCCCCTGGGACTGATGTTCACTTGCTTCATGGGTGAATATTTCAACAGCAACGAAGATAAGGCTTATATCGCCATTCTCCTGTTTGCCCTGACAATGAGACTACCCAACCTGTTCACTGAACAGATGTGGTACGACGAAACGGTAACGGCGGCATTTTCTCAAGCCCCCCTGTCTCAACTTTCGGCGTTGGGCGGTGATACACACCCACCTCTTTTTTATCTGCCTTTTTGGCTCACCGCTCAATTTCTCGGAACGTCACAACTGGCGCTCCGGTTGCCGTCGCTGTTATTCGGCGTGCTGAATGTTTATCTTGTCTATCGGTTGACTCTATCGTTGGGGATGCAGCGTAAGACGGCTTTGGTTGCCGCGTTGATCGTTGCCGTGCTGCCGGGCGCACTGCGCTACAGCAATGAGGCGCGGGCGTATGCTCAGCTTACTGCGTTGGTGCTCGGAATGGGGATCGCGGTTTTAGAAGATAGACCGCGCTGGTTTGCGGGGCTGGCGGCTGCAACCATCCTTACTCAAAACATGGGGTATGTCTACGTGTTCTGTATCGGCACTGTAGCGTTCCTGTGGTTCATTCATCAAACAACCATCCTCTCTATTGATACGCTGCCGGGCGCATGGAATTATTGGAGTCCGGGTCCATTTAAGTTTTTCCTAAGCCCACATCGTAAAGATTGGATTGTTGGGCTGGCTATTCCGGCGCTGGTAGGGTTGGCATGGTTGCCGTTCATGCTGCGTCAATTGGCGTCTGTTTCTGGCGGTTGGTGGGTTGTCTTTGCGCCCGGCGCTATTCCACGCCCGCTATTCAGTATGACCGTCGGTACACGCATACCGGAGCCGTTTATTTTGCAAGTATTGGCTATCGTGCTGGTGATTACCGTGCTGGGCTTGTTTTCGGTTCGCCGCTGGCTCTTTACAACGGCTGGTAATCTGTGGGTTGTGCTGTGTTTTGGCACGCCTGCCATTGCCGCTGTCGTCTCCATTTTCACACCTGTATATGTGGATAGGGCGTTGTTACCGTCAGCGCTGGCTATCCCTATCGTGTGGGCTTATTTGCTCACAGGAAGGCGCAAATTTGAAAGAATCGCCGCCGCCGGGCTTCTCATCCCTGTGCTGTCGATTGCACTGAACAGCTACTATGTGCCAGATCAAGAAGTGAGAGACGATTGGCGGGCGCGATTGGTTGAGGGTTGTCAGGACACACAGGTGATCTTCAACACGAGTCTGAGTACCTATTTCATTTCCCGCTACTATACCCCTGAGCGAACGATTATTGCCTGGTCGGGCGCAAATGACATTAACCTCTTTTTGCCGGAATACGTCAAACAGGCGTTAGGTGTTGAACAAGCTGCTGAGCCGCCGCCGGGCGATGTCTGCATACTGGACTTGGATACTCCGATAAGCCGCGCTGATGAACGGGCTTACGTGCGTGAATTATCGTTGGGAGCCATCCAAAGCACACGCCTCTCAAGGGTTGATGCGATGGATATTACCGTTAATGCCTATGTGGTGAGGTTGCCATGACTACTGCTATTGTTCCATCCGAGCGGCAAGCGCCCGCGCCTATGCAGGTGCTCACCAGTGAGAAAATCCATCCCGACAATATCAGTCGTGAGCAAGCCATTATGCGCGCGATGGCACTGGACAATCGCCAGTGGAAGGATTTACAGCGCCGCCGCGCAAGTCTCGCTAAAGCCCTGGACAAGGTAGGCTATTCCCCGGCGTTGGCACAATACCGCGTACTGTTTAAGCAGTTAGAGCATCACGCTACCGAATACTTTCGCCTGAGAAACGAGAAACCGGAAGGTTGGCAGGAAAGCATACTCAGCTTAAGAGAAGCGAACCAACACACAAAAGAGATGTTGAGCCGTCTGCGCTGGAAACTCAAGCCGCTTACGCCACAAGCCAGGCTGCTGTCTAAGATCGACTCGACTATCGCCGTGTTGTCCGAAGCCAGGGAACGTAAGAAGGCTCAGCAAGCTGAATTCGATGCTATCAAGAATGAGGCGCTAATCTATCACGACCTCATTTTGTCAGCATGGAAACGGATTAAGGAATGTCATCATATCCGCTATCGTGAGGGTAAAGCCTATTATGACTTACCTCAAATTGAGCGTGTAGTGATAACACCCAACACTATCTACTTTAAGATTTTCACCACCTTTAAGAGCTATTTTGGATGGAAAGACATGTTGCCTTACAACGTGTACATCCAAAATGTTCTTTCCGAGCAAACCATGTTTGAAGTTGCAGCGGCAACCGGGCGTGAAATCAAGGCGATTTACCCGGCGGTTGGTAAAGAGCAAATTTACGGTTATTGGTACGCGCTCAATAGAACCGATACACCCAACGGCATTGTCAATAAGGTTCTGTACTCTGAGGTCATGCGCTGGTATCCCGAAGATCACCGTCAACGTGTCACCATCCCTATCGGCGTAGGGGAAGGCAATAAAATCAAATGGGTAAATTTCAACGACTTCCCTCATTGGATGATTGCCGGTTCAACCGGAACGGGCAAAAGTAATCTTCTCAACGTTATTCTCTGCACACTCATTTCTCACTACATCCCGGTCGACCTGCGAATCGTCGCTGTAGACCTTAAAGGCGGTGTTGAGCTTAGTGGCTATGAAAAGGTTCCACACCTACTAGGGAGTGTAGTGCAATCGGTTGATGAGCTTGCCGAACGGCTCAGCCAATTAGAGGCGGAAATGGCGGAACGCTTCGGTGCATTAAAACGAGTCGGTGCTAGGGACCTCTACACTCATAATCTACGTTCTCAGCAATCGTTACCTCGAATCATTGTCATCATAGACGAATTCGCCTCGACAGTAGATCAAGGCGATTTAACCAAAAGAGTACATAACAGCATTTTGCAACTTACTTCAAAGGGTCGTGCCGTGGGCATCAATATCTTGATGTGCACCCAGGACCCTCGCGTCGATATCGTACCAGGAAAGATTAAAGCCAACTGCGTAGTCCGTATCGCCGGGCGTACTGCCTCAACCGAAAATAGCCGAATCATCATAGGCAGCGGCGAAGCTGCCAAGATTGCCAACGTCAAAGGGCGTATGCTGCTGAAAATTGAGCAATTGCCTATAGAGGTCCAAACGCCGTTAATCCTGGAAAGCGATATAGAAGATGCGATTAAAACGGCTGTAGGGGCTGGGGATGCGCCACCAATGGCACTACCGGAGCCTATGAGGTCTGAACAGCGATGGACGCCTGAAAAGATCATTGAACTGAGCATCAAACATCTTAACGGGTTGATGTCGGCTCGTCCCATTTGGGAAGAAGTAAAAGAATCTGGAATTACTCTCGCCCAAATCAGAAACATCGTGGAGCGAATTTGGGAACAAAAAACGGTTCACTTCGACGGCACAACATACAAGGTAGAAAAGCAGCGTAACGCAAGATATTTAATCGCTGTTGATGATTCGGAAACTATAGCGGCATAGGGGGCAATATGTTTAAGTGGCTTCTCATTATAGGGCTGGTGTTGGTCGGACTAACGGTTGTTTCTTTCGGCGTGGGTTTATCTCAGCAGCAACCTTTCTTGTTTGGGCTGGGTATCTTGTGCCTCATGCCGCTGGGCGCATTCTTTATAGGCGGGGCTGTGTTCAACTTCGCAGCTAATTACAGCATTCAACCCAAAACCGGGCGGGCAAAAGTTGGCGGAAAACTAGGTATCCCGCGCGGTACTGAAATGGGATAAATGCACAAAAACACAAATGCAAATGGACACTCTAGGCTTGCATTTGCATTTGCATTTGACTTGCATTTGATATTTTGAGGTGAAAACCATGATGGGTAAAACCCACTTCATGATAGGACTAGGAACCGGGGCAATGTTGGCAGTAGCAGCAAACGCCGGACCTGTCTACATCGGCGGGATGGCTATAGTGTCCGGTCTAGGTGCTCTACTTCCTGATATAGATCATCGTCATGCGCCTATTAGACAACGCTTAGGTTTCGTTGGTGACGTGCTGTTATGGTGGTTGCCGCATAGAGGACTAACTCATAGTCTGCTGTGTTGGATGGCATTAACGGCGATATGGTTTAGCCTGTGTCCCTTGATAGATGTACCGCTGATTTTGGCGTTAGCTCTTTCGGCTGGGTATGCATCTCACATCCTTGCTGATATGACGACTAAGCGCGGGCTGCCTATCTTCTATCCTGTTTGGCGGCAAGATTGCTATATCCTGCCACCGGGCTTTCGTGTCACCACTGGCGGCATTTCTGAGAATGTCGTCTTTCTTTTGTTCATGATCGGTCTAGTTTTGCTGTTTGCAAATATGCGCGGTTTGACATTGCCGCAATAGGGGGCGCGTATGCTTGAACTCTCTTACGTTGACATTGAACACCTCAAGAAATTAGCTTTCGCGGTGGAATACACCGACCACAATTTAACAGGACTCACAGCGGCTTATGAGTTATCCGGGTTGCCTGTCGTCATCAATCGAAACACCATGCATATCCTGAGCAATCAAGGCATCGTTAAAGCGTTGGAGAAGTCCACCAAACCTATCCCGGTTCTGTGGGGTTTTTGGCTGCCGCAAGTGGAACGGGCTATTTCTATCATTATCAACGGGGGTATTGATGGGCGCTTGTTTTCGATGCCGTAAGATTTAGCGGTTATAGAACTGCTGATGACCATAGATATTAATCTCATCCCAGCGCTGGGCATTGACCACGATTACGCCCAGGACATTCTAGACACTCTGGCGCAAGGCGCACCAGTAGAAAAGCGCAGCATGGAGCCGCGCGCTGTGCTGGGCAACGATTGGGGTATCCCTACATTAGATGTGACGCGGCAAGCAGTCAGCTATGGCGCAAATGTCGTCAAGTGGGGAACTGTCGCCAGGACTATACCCTTACCCGGCGATACAGTTCATTTTTACACCGACGATGACAAATTTTCGGCACTCATTAAGGATCCGGCTGCACTACTAAAAACAAGCTGCCTCAATGCAGTTGAGCTTAACATTAGCCTCAACCCAGCAATGCCCAGGGCGTTAGCCCTGTCGCTGATCTATCAAAAGCGGCGTGTATCTGTCGAATGGCAGGACTACGGCTTACCTCTGTTTGTCGATATGAACGTACCAGAGAAGTTTTTTGACTTGAATATGCTGGGCGTTCCGGTTCGCTGGCGTGCCTATGCGAATCGTGGCTATGCTGGCGACTTAGAGCATTTGGAAAAAGCGCACCGCCTCGCCGTCGAGCGGGCTGGGGGTGATGTGCTCTACCTGGTCTATGGTGGGGGAAAATCCGCGCGTGATCTCTGCCAGCGGCGCGGCTGGGAATGGATACCAGAGGACGCAACATTAAAAAGGGGGCAGCATGGGGCGGAGTCGTAGAGTATTGGTGGGGTTGAAGCTATATAAACGAGACTACAAACAAGCTGAGAAGGTCAAAACACCCGAACAGCTAAGTTTATTTCTGTACAAAAGTGAGGGAGATGTTAAAGATAAAGTCTTTCAGCGTAATCTCATCGACTATGGTCCCAACTTTGAGCTAGATGTACACAAGAAAAACCTCGTTAAAGAAATCGCCCGGCTAAAAGCGGAAGTCGTCGGCGCGCGGGAATATCCTAGAGAATATGCGGAAAAGGTCGCCGCTGATGTAACAGGACTTTCACCCACGAAAGCGCTCAACGCTGAGGCGCGTGATTATGCTGCCCGCGCGTCTGCTATTTACATGATGGCACGAGTCGCCAACCTCAACTTGCCGACAGGGGATAAACGCATTTTGACGCCACTCTCTGAAGGGCGTTTTTATGATGTGGTGTATGGTAGTAAAGGGCAATACGATAGAGGGACGATTCTAAGCCGCATGACAAAGGTTACAACCCACTCCGACCCGGCAGCGCGGGCGCGGGCTGCTGAGAAGGCTAGAGAGCTTCGAGAATACCGCTACGGCGATCAATCCAGCGCACGCTACAACTAAAACACCCCTAAATTCTAGGGGTGTTCTTATCCAAATGCCGATTTGCTTCACTTATTCCAGGGCGCTAGAACCTCTGTAGTTCCAGCAATCACCCTGTACCATATCCCCCAGGGGCGCATGATTTGACGCGGCATTACCAGTTTCTTGCCACGTTTCCATGCCTTCGGGATTCTGTTTGGTGCCCCTCTTCCGGACATTCTTTTGAATTTCATTATGCAAAGGGTGCATTCGGAAATGGGGGCAGAAATTAAGCGACTGCCCAGCGTTGGTCAAAAGAACCGTCCATCACAGCCGAGCGGAGTACAACCATACGATCTACTCCTGTGCGTGACCAACGCATTCCCGCCCCACACAAACGTTGCTTGTATTGTCAATACCTTCGCCAATTAAGCGGCGAAACGGTCAAGACGGCGAACGCGAATGCCGCTGAAGGCGGTAAGGCGCTGC
>CALMZT010000774.1 GCA_937870805.1 uncultured Chloroflexota bacterium | reverse complement strand
AGACATCCGTCTATTTTGTCTTGTGAGAACGTCTCACAAGGCAAACTATAACCATGCACTGCAAACTATTCAAGGACTAGTTCTTATGCCTTTTGCTGTTAAGCGTGGAACTTTTATCGCGCTTTGTCTCCTAACAGTTCTTATTTTTTCACTCAGTGGAACGACACTCACCCCCCACCTCGCGCAAGCTCAGGAATCCACACCAGAAACCACAGCCATTATTGAAACCCCAACGGATGCTCCGACGGAAACCCCGCCGACACCTGAACCTTCAGAGACTCTTACACCGTCTGCGACGGAATCGCCTACCGCTGAGGTCACACCCGTCAGCGAAGCGACAGCGACAGCGACAGCGACAGAAACAGCAACGCCAGCAGCCTCCAGCACGCCTGTTTATCCGCCTGTGGTCAGTCCATTTAGCGACGACTTTCAGGATGGCGATACTATTGGCTGGCTGTTGAGCGAGGGCTGGAGTTTCGCCTTTGATACGCAGAACAATCTCGCGCTGAGCAATACGCTGCCCAACGCCACCGCAGCTATCGCGGGCATGAACTGGCAGGATGTGCTGCTCATCGCGCGCGTCCAGATACAGCCGGACAGTTTCGCGTCGGTGACGATTCGCAGCACTGGCACTGATGGCTACGTGACCGTGATTGATGCTCAAGGCACGGCGCAGCTTTATCGCAATAACCAACTGCTTGCCGAAGGTGTCGCGCCGACGGTTGACCCGAACGCGCCTACTGCTGAACCGCTGCCTGTATGGCACACGGTAGTCATTCGCGCTGTTGCCGCCGACATGACGGTGATTGTCGATGGCGTGTCGCAGTTCACGTACACTGATCCTCAACCGTTAGGGGTGGGGGGTATCAGCTTCAGCTTCAGCGCTGCGAACATGGCACTTGACGATGTGCGCGCCGAAGACCTGAGCATCCCGCCCGCTACGGCTACCGCAACACCGGAAACCACAGTCGAAGCCACACCGGAAGCCACCATTGAAGCGACGCCCGAAAGCACTACGCCTGCTGTTCCGACCCTTGCGCCAGAAATCGCCACGAAGTTGCAAGGCGGGGTGGCGGATGTATTGAACGCTTACCTCGCAGGGGAAGATGCCGCCGCGCTGGCTCAGTCGCTTGGCATTCCTGTTGATGAGAACGGACGGATTCAAGTCGTCGTGTGGGCAAGCGCCGACAGCGATGTGGCAACCCTCACGGCGCTCATTGAACAGCTTGGCGGCGAAGTCGTTTCCAGCGATGACAGCAGCGTGACCGCATGGCTGACGTTCGAGCAGTTGATACCGCTGGCGAGTACGCTGCAAGTCAGCGCCGTCACTGTGCCGCAAGCAGCCGAAGCCACAGCGGAAGCGACACCCGAAGCTACCGCCGAAGCCCTAGAGACTCGTGAACCCGACTTTGGCATGACCGCCGACATCACCGTGACGCCCGCAGCCGTTGGCGTCCACGACGATACAACCGTCAGCGCCGTCTACAGCACGAACTGGACGCCGCAGTACAACGCTAATTCCTACAGTAATACGCTGCACTACACGACGACCAACAATGAAACCGTGCAGTTCTATTTCACAGGGGATGCTTTCACCGTTACGCTGTTGGGCAATCCAGCAGGTGGCGAGTTCGCTGTGTCGCTCGATGCGGATGGCGCGGCGCTGGCTCAATCACTGCTGTTACTGGACAGCGCCGGACGCGCTCCGTATGGCGCAGGCTTTACATGCAGCACCGAAATTTCGACGGTAAATGGGCGCGTCAACAACGTGCGCAGCGCGAATACGTTCTATACCATCGGCTGTCGCGGCATCAGCGCCAATTTCCCCAGCGTCGATCACATGGTCGAGATCAAGAATATCGGCGCGGGGCAGTTGTACGTTGACGCCTTTGAAGTCCTCGCCGTCGGTGGCGCAGGCAATCCCCGCTACATCGACAACACCGATACCTTCCGCCTGAACTTCAGCGGCACAGGATGGAGCAGCGCAGCAGGCGGACGCGGCGGCACGATGTCATGGTCGAACGCTGCCAGCAGCTTTGTTTCGTTCGACATGAATCTATCGTCCGCGATCAATGGTGAAGGCATTGTCCTCTATCACTACAACGGGATCAGCGCGAATTACAAAGTTTGCGTGACCGATACCAGTGTCGCGCCCAGTGCGTGCGGCGCTGGCACATCGTTCAGCACCGTCGGCGTCAATGGCAGACGCTTCATCAGCGAAGCCGATTTAGCCTTAACAGCCATCACAGGCGCGCGGCGCATTGTGATTAGCCCAGCAGGTGATGGATTCTTTGGCTTTGATGCCGTGTTCATCGTTGGCAATCCGCCTAATGGCTTGGGCACGCTCACGATGGCGAACGGACTTTACGAAGACCACGATGCCAACATCCGTCGTATCGGGACATGGACAACCTACAGTGCTGCGCAAGCAATTGGCGGCGGCGCGACCTACAGCAGCGATCCTTATGCGGCGATGCTGTTCAATGTTGACAGCGCGACACAGGGCATCGCCGTTTACACCACCAACGCCAACAGTTACGCCTCGTTTGAGGTGTGTGTTTACTCGCAAACGGCGACTGATACGCAGGATGACATCTGCCAGACCTTCAATACCGCCGCTGCCAGCACGTTATACGGGCGTGTCAACGTTCTGCGCTTGCCGAATAACATCGTCAGCAGCCCGCGCCTTGTCGAAATCCGCCAGACCTCCGGCGGCACACTGGCAATAGAGGCGGTTCGGTTGCTCGGTGCAATCACACCGCTGGACAATGGCACTTACGACGATGCCCAGACGCTCGACCTGAATTTCAGCAGCGGCTGGACAGGCGTTAATGGCAGCGGACGCGCCAGCACGACTACATGGTCGAATTCCAACACGCAGTTTGTCTGGTTCGAGATGAACTTCACCACCGCCAACGAAGGTGAAGGCATTGTCATCTACACCAACAGTCCCGCCGCCAGCACAGGCGTCAACATCTGCGTGACGGCGGCAGGCGGTGCCGTCCCGACCAACGGCTGTACATCTCCCACCTTTAACTATCTACTCGGCACGAACACACGTCAGTGGATTACCGAAGCGGATTTGGGTGTTTCTGCCACGAATGGCGCGCAGCGGATTATCATTAGCCCATCCGGCACAGGCTGGTTTGGCTTCGATGGGGTAACGCTTGTCGGACCGAACAACAGCATCGGTGTGCCGCTGAACCTGTCGGGCGGCTCTCCAACGGGCTTCTATGAACCCGAAGACCCCTACGTCCTGAAGGTCGGTACGTGGACAGAATCGGCACAGGCAGGCGCACTCGGCGGCGATACGCACTACAGCAACAGCCTCAACAACTCACTCATGTTCAACGTGGACAGTGCGACGCAAGGTGTTGCCGTTTACACCACCAACGGCAGCGGCTTTGCGACGGGCGAAGTCTGTGTCTACAGTGCGACCAGCAGCACCACAAATGACGACGTTTGTACACCGTTCAACACCAACGGCAGCGGAACGGGCATCTTCATTGTCCGTCTGCCCAACGGCATCACGACTATTCCGGCGGGCGCGTCTCGTCTGGTCGAAATCCGCATCACTTCAGCCGCTTATCTCGGCGTGCAAGGCTTCCGTCTGCTGGGCGCGATCACACCGCTGCCCTACGGCTACTACGAAGACTCGCAAGTGACTGATCTCAACTACAGCGCCACTGGCTGGACATCCGTTACCAGCGGGCGCGGCAACATAAGCATGTGGACGAACAGCGCCGCATCAAGCACCTTTGTCTGGTTCGAGATGAACTTCGACGCGGCAAAGCATGGCGAAGGCATCCTTCTCTACAACGCGGCGGGCTTCCCCAGCGCGGGCGTCAACGTCTGCTTCACAGCAGCAGGCGGCGCAGCCCCGACCAACGGCTGTACATCACCCACGTTCTCGACGACCTTTGGCACGAACACGCGACTCTGGATCAGCGAATCACAGTTGACGGCTAGCGCTGCAACAGGCGCACAGCGCATCATTATCAGCCCATCGAGTCCGGCAGCTTCGGGACAGTGGTTCGACTTTGACGGCATTACGCTTGTTGGGCAGAGCAACACCATTGGCGCAGCGCTGACACTGGCGGGCGGCTCTCCAGCAGGCTTCTATGAACCCGAAAACGCGAATGTGCTGAAAGTCGGCACCTGGACAGAAGCAGCCGATGCGGCAGCGCTCGGCGGCGACACGCACTTCGCAGCGGGCGTTGGACAAGCGCTGCTGTTCAACGTTGACAGCGCTACACAGGGCGTAGCAGTGTATACGACCAACGCCAGCGGCAACGCGACAGGCGAGGTCTGCGTCTACAGCGCGACCAACAGCGCCGGTAATGACGACGCCTGCCAGACCTTCAACACCAACACCAGCGCAGGACAAGGTGTGTTCTTCGTGCGTATCCCGGCAGGCACAACGACGACGCCACCCGCCGCGACTCGTCTGGTCGAAATCCGCATCACGGCAGCCGCTACTCTCGGCGTGCAAGGCTTCCGCTTATTGAGCGCCAGCGCGCCGCTGCCCTTCGGTTACTACGAAGATACGCAAACCAGCGACCTGAACTACAGCGCCACAGGCTGGACAGCCGCTGCGTCGGGGCGTGGCAATAACACCATGTGGACGAACAGCGCCGCGTCAAGCACCTTCGTCTGGTTCGAGATGAATTTCACCAGCGCCAATCAGGGTGAGGGGCTTATCATCTACAATGCAGGCGGCTTCCCGACAGGCGGCGTCAACGTCTGCGTGACAGCGGCAGGTGGCGCAGTGCCGACCAACGGCTGCACCACGCCCACGCTGAATTACACCTTTGGCACGAACACACGCCGTTTCGTCACCGAGACTGAACTCGGCGTCGCAAACACAGATGTCGCGCGCCGTATCATCCTCAGTCCGTCGAGTGCGGCGGGTTCGGGGCAGTGGTTCGGCTTCGAGGGCATCACGCTCGTCGGACAGAGCAACACCATCGGCGCAGCACTGACTCTCGCGGGCGGTTCACCGACAGGCTACTATGAACCCGAAAACGCAGGCGTGCTGAAAGTCGGCTCATGGGTTGAAGTCGCTGACGCAGGCGCGCTTGGCGGCGACTCGCATCGTGTGAACAGCGGCGATCAAGCCATGCTATTCAACGTTGACAGCGCCACACAGGGTATTGCCGTTTACACGACCAACGGCAGCGGCTATGCGACAGGTGAACTCTGCGTCTACAGCGCCACCAACAACACCAGCAATGATGACGCCTGTACGACCTTCATCACGAATGGCGCGGCAGGCACAGGCGGCTACATCGTGCGCATCCCCACAGGCACGACGACCACACCAGCGGGCGCAACACGTCTGGTTGAACTGCGCACAATGTCAACAGGCACGATGGCAGTGCAGGGCTTCCGTCTCGTCGGCGCGCTCACGGCGCTGGCTCCGGGCTACTATCAGGCAACGGAAATCGCTACCAGTTTCAACCTTACTTTCAACGGCACATGGATTCCTTCCACCGCCGCTAATGGCAACGCGATACGCTGGACAAATTCCGGCACGGCAACCTTCCTCTGGAATGTGCAGCCGGGACGCAATGACCGCCTGCTGATTTATCGCACGACAGGCTCCAGCCTGGGCAACATCGAAGTCTGCGTCAATGGCAACTGCGCGATAGTGCCGAACTCTGCGACCAGCGCGGCAGGCGTTGTCTCGAACTTCATCACCAAAGCCGACGTTGGCTTGAATGATGCCAGCTCAGGCGATTTCCTGGTCACGATCCGCGTAGCAACGGCGACGCCTAGCGCGTACATTGGTTTAGAGGCGCTTCAGGTGCTGACAACTGCCGCGCCGCTGGCTCCCGGCAACTACGAGGAAACCCCACTATCGACCAACTACAACCTGAGCTACAGCGCGACGGGTTGGGCATTTTATGCGGCGGGACGTGGCAATAACGCCGCGTGGACGAACAGCGCCGCGTCAAGCACCTTCGTCTGGTTCGAGATGAACTTCGACAGCACAAAGGACGGCGAGGGTCTCATCCTTTACAACGCGCCGGGCTTCCCGACAGGCGGCGTCAATGTCTGCGTCGTGACGGCAGGCGGCGCAGCACCCAGCAACGGCTGTACAGCGCCAACCTTTAACTATACTTTTGGCACGAACAGCCGCCGCTGGATCAGCGAAGCCGATCTGGGCATGACCGCTGTCACGGGCGCGCGCCGCATCCTCCTCAGCCCATCGAGTGCATCGGGTTCGGGACAGTGGTTCGCGCTGGAAGGGCTGTTCGTGATGGGACAGCCGAACAATCTCGGCGCAGCGCTGACACTGGCGGGCGGCTCTCCGACAGGCTTCTATGAACCAGAAGCGTCGGGCGTGACGCGCGTCGGCAACTGGATTGAATATGCCGATGCGACGGCACTGGGCGGTGATACGCATTGGATAAGCAGTGATCGTCAGGCGATGCTGTTCAACGTTGACAGCGCCACACGCGGCGTCGCTATCTACACGACGAACATGTCAGGCACAGGCAGTATCGAAGTCTGTATCTACAGCGCGACCAACAATGTCGCTAATGATGACACCTGCCAGACGTTTACGACTGCCAGCAGCGTCAACACGACAGGCGTCAACGTCGTGCGTATCCCCGCAGGCACAACGACTATTCCGGCGGGTTCGGCGCGCGTCGTCGAAATCCGCACGACTTCGGCGGCAGCGGTGGGTATTCAGGGCTTCCGTCTGCTGGATAATCCTGTGGCGCTGATACCCGGCTTCTACCAGTCAAGTGATGTCAACGTGACCCTGAGCGCGGGTTGGTTGAATGCAGCATCAGGCGCTTACGATGGCGGCTCTGCTCACTACACCAGCACACCCAATGCGCAGATGTCGTTCAGCATCGGTGGAACAGGCGGCGCAAGCACAGGCTTTGTCCTGTATGTGACACGCGCCTCGTGGGCTGCGCCGATTGTCGTGTGTTATGACCGCGTGAGTGACCCCGCAGACAATAACCTGACGCCTGCGTTGGGCGTCGGCACATGCGAACAGGTCACGACGACGATTGCGGGCAGCACAGTAGAGAACGTCTATGGACTTGGCTTCTACGGTCTGCCGAGCCGCACACTCGATAATCTGAGCAACGAAACCTACAACGTCACCATCAAGCATGTAGGGAACGCTGCCCAATACCTGTTCATTGACGCGATCAACGTCCTCGCTGCGCCGACGCAATCGCTGGTCGCAGGCACAAACGAGAACACGTCGCCCGCGCTGCTGTATTCACCTGCGTCACGCTGGACAACAGGCGCGACCAGCACAACCACGCTGGCAGGCGGCATCGTGCAAACACGGATGACAGGTAACGCGCTGATTGTCTACGGCGCAGCCAGCGCTTCAGGCAGCAGCAGTATTCGCTTCTGCCTTGTCATCCCGAACACCACCGCACCCGCCAGCCGTCTGAACTGCGGCACGTTCAGCCAGAATGGTGTCGGCTCGTACACGCCAACCATCCTCTACGGCTTCGGCAGCGGGCAGCATGACGTGGTGTTCGACAACCGCGCACCTGGCATGACCTTCACCGTCGATTCGGTCACGCCGCGCTAATCATCTTCACATACACACTCCTCCCTCTCTCCGCTGTTGGAGAGGGGAGGGGTACAGCAGCTTGCCGCCAGGGCAATCGCATCAAATTTAGTTTGAAGGTTACAAGGGTTCACAACATCTTTGTCGGGACAAGCGTACAGGGCTG
>CALMZT010000773.1 GCA_937870805.1 uncultured Chloroflexota bacterium | reverse complement strand
TTCGCAACTCCGCTCCCCGGCTATCCAGATGCAGTTTGCGTAAGTCCTATAAATGTCAGCGCGGTTGTCGATATTCTCAAGGTCAAGCGCTTGCTCTGGTGCCATATAGCCCGGCGTGCCGACGGCAAAGCCCGTTTGCGTCAGCGCCTTGCCAGTTGCTCCCATACGGGCGATACCGAAGTCGGTCAGAAAGGCGTTGCCCTCCTGATCGATCATAATGTTACTAGGCTTGATGTCGCGGTGTACAACGCCATGACGATGAGCATAATCCAGCGCTGACGTGACCTGACGCATGATGTAACTGGCGTCTGCCAGCGACATCGGTCCGTCTGCTTCCAGCAAATCGCGCAGCGTGCCGCCGTCCAGATAGCGCATGACGATATACGGCGGCGTATGTTTGCCATCGTAGTCGTGTACAGGCAGCAGGTGAGGATGTTCGAGCCTGGCGACGAGTGTGGCTTCGCGCTGAAATCGTTCGACGGCTTTAGGATCACCCGCAATGGATAAATGGATGACTTTTACGGCAACGTAACGGTCTGTCGGGGGATGATAGGCACGATAGACGGTTGCCATCCCCCCTTGCCCAATTTCTTCGATGATTTCATAAGCACCAAGTTTCGAGCCGATCATACGTGTGCCTTAATACAACATAGTACAGCGCAGGAATTCCATTATATCCTACGCACGAAAAGAACAAATCAAATTACAAAGGTATTGCATTGGTGGAGAGTAAGAATACGGTTTGATCATACCACAGTGATGCAGAAACGCTAATGCTGCGTGACGAAATACAAGTTGAGCGTCGTAAAAACCTTGTCAGGCGTAACCATTGCACTTTGCCGCAGTTGGCATCCATCTAAATTGCCCTTATACTTTTAGAACATAGTTTCTTGAACAGGGTTTCTATTATGTCGCTGTCGGAATTTGACGATATTTGGAATTATGACCAGCCTGCCGAGACGGAAGCCCGTTTCCTCGAACTCATCCCAGAGACTTCTGGCGATCAACGTATGGCATTGTTTACACAAATTGCCCGCGCACAGGGTCTACAAAAGCGCTTTGACGACGCCCATCTGATATTAAATGATGTAGAAACCTACTTGCCAGAAGCCGAATCAGTCGTTTTACGGATACGCTATTTGCTGGAGCGTGGAAGAGTGTTCAATTCCTCAGGGCAGCCCGAGAAGGCGCGTCCGCTGTTTTTGGAAGCCCTGACACTTGCCCAGTCGGCACATGAGGATTTTTACGCTATTGATGCGGTGCATATGCTGGGCATTATTGATCCACCGGAGAAGCAGTTGGCGTGGAATCTTCAAGCATTAGCGATGGCGGAGCAGTCAGCAGAAGTGCGTGCGCAAAATTGGCGAGCCTCACTGTGCAACAATATCGGTTGGACATATCATGAGCTTGGGGAATATGAGAAGGCATTGGAGATGTTTCAGAAGGCGCTCCAGGCAAGACAGACACAGGCAAAACAACGTGAAATTGAAATCGCTGAATGGAGTGTGGCACGAGGGTTACGTTCGCTGAAGCGTATTGATGAGGCGCTGGCGATTCAACTGCGTTTGAAAGCAAATGTATCATCTGATGGTTATGTGGATGAAGAAATTGGCGAATGTCTGCTGCTTCAAGGCAAAACAGATGAGGCACGCCCGTTCTTCGCAGCGGCTTACGAGATGCTCTCTAAAGATGAATGGTTCCGCGTCAATGAAGTGACACGTCTTGAACGCTTGCGCTTGTTAGCTGGCAAATAGACTGCTGATGTTACACACCCTGAACTTGTGAACAAGGGGTTTAAACCCCTTGTTCGAGGTAAACCCGCGTAATGTCAGTAAACTGCATCCTCCGCAACGTTTATTGATCGTGTGGAGTCGTATCGCGGATAATCAGCGAGTCAAAATCGGCAGTCGTGTCCGATTCTACGCCGAGCGCCACCGAACCACCGAGTTCAACCGTATTTTCCAGATTGAACATGAACACGCCGTTGGCAAACACCGCCAGATTATCCTCGTAAGTAATCACGGTGATCGGTATCCATTCGGGCAGCGGCTGACCATTATCAGGTACGGGACCCTCGAAGAAGATCTCATCCTGTGTGGCGTCGCGGTAGCGAATGATGAGGTCAGTCGTGTCATCGGCGTTGCGCCGCAGGTCAACAAAGTAACCCGTCAGGTCTTCGCCTGTGATCGTCGGGCGCGTGCGTACCCCTAACCAGGCAGTACCCGCCGCGCCTTCCGGGAAGCGCATGACCAGCGTCACATAGACATCCGTCGCATCATTGTAGTTGCGCTGATCGGTGCCAGGACCGAAAATCTCAATCCCCATTTCAGGGCGAATTTCACGGAATGTTGGGCGTCCGGTATGGGTGATACGCAGGAACTGTTGATGCTGCTGTACGCTCTCATCGACCACAAACTGCCCGGCTGCGTCGCGCCCGCCAACCCAGAAAGACTGCGTGGTGAAAATGTTGTCGAACTCTTCAAACAGGTCGCTGCGCAAATCACGGAAATCACGCCCTAAAACTTCCTCTTGCAGGTCATAGGCGAACGCCGCGCCTGCATTGGCAGCGCTTGCAGATTGTGTTAGCAGACAATCATCAATGCGGAAAATATCGCCGCGCCGTGCCTCAAACTGGATGACGCCAGCGGAAGGCGAACTGCTCAGGGTATCCTCGAACTGGCTTTCACCATCGAGGTAGATTTCCAGCCGATTTTCGACAAAGGTAATGTCGAGGACTTGCCACTGCCCGCGTGTATAGAAATTGCGTATCGTCTGACTGAGGACAACCCCTCCGGCGCTGTCGATCTGCGAGAACGTGAGTTCGCCGCCGTTCCCTTCAAAGATCATCGCGCCTGTTGGACTGTTCCGCATACGGAGGATATAGCCCCCTTCTTCGCTCCATATACGGCAGCGCAGCGTCTGGTCACGCACGGGACTCATTTGCGGATTGAGCACGACTTGCCCACCCAGACGCACATACTGGTTGCCGCTGGCTTCAGCTTCGATGGTCGAGTTGGTGGTGCTGGTGGTTTGCCATGTCGTGGGCAGCGTTCCCGCCTGGAAGTGATCGCTGGCAGGCTCGGCACGCTGGATGACCAGATCGTCAAAGCGTACTGGACGCGAGGAACTGTCGGTTTGCAGCAGGATGCGCCCCGCACCCAACGGCGCGCCGCGATCATCAATCTGCATTTGCAGTTCACGATCCAGATACACGAAGATGCGATTGCCTTCAACCCAAATCGTGAGGCGATGCCAGAGATTGGATTGAATTGGTGCTTTGTTGTCCTTC
>CALMZT010000772.1 GCA_937870805.1 uncultured Chloroflexota bacterium | reverse complement strand
CAACTGGAGTCGGTGGTCACGCTCATTTCGCTGGCGACATATGCGCCGCTGCGCAGCAGTAATGCATTACCACCAATGTTGAGCGTCATCATGTCGCCAGGGAGCGAAGGGGCGAGAGTGATTTCGCCGCCTCTCGCCGGAGCTGTGTAGGTGTTCTGGAAGAAACTTTCACCCGCGACCATGCGCTTCAAGCCGCCGAACAGTCCACCTTCCGCCTTGGTTTCGACGGTGACGCCTTCACTGTAGCTGACCATCGAACCCGGCTCGACTTTGATTTGTTCGTTCGGCGCCATCTGCACGACTGCCAGTGAAAACGCCGGTTGATGTTTAATATTGACGTCCATGTTAAATCTCCTTTATCGTACGCGAATGTAAACGCTGCGCACCCACTATAACAGCTTTCCAAAACGTGCTCAATCTGTTTTAGTAGATGTTTATAGGATTCATACTAAGACTTTCGCTTTCAATTGCAGATAGCGATTGACCACCGCCATCGACAAGTGCTGTGCATCAACATCCAGCGTGAAGACGTTACGCTGTGCGAGGTTGTCCAGCAGCAAGCGCCGTTCGTCCAGCAGTTGTTCGGCGACGGCGCGGCGGTAAACAGAGGACGACTCTTCTAACGATTGTTTAGCTTGTTCATCCAATGCCGGGTCACGAATGGTCACCAGCAGCGGCACGTGACGCGGTGCAAGTCGAGGCAAATGCGCCAGCAGCATGTCACTGGCACGCGCACCGCTGATGTCGGTGAACAGCACGACCAGCGAACGCTTTTTGCTGTGCGCGTGCAGATAGTTTAGCGCGCGCGAGTAGTCAGCTTCGACGGGCTGGCTTTCGAGCGCGTACATAGCTTCCAAAAGCTGTTGAAAGTGGGCGCGTCCGGCTTGCGGCGCGATAAACTGCTGCACCTGATCGGCGAACACCAGTAAGCCCACTTGATCGCCTTTGAGCGTCGCCACGTAGCTGAACAGCAGCACACTATTGATGACAAAATCGACTTTCGTCATGTCGAATTGTTCTATCGTGTCTTCGTCATCACTCGCTGGTGAGGTGATACGTATCGGGCTGCGCATCATGCGTCCCACATCGAGCGCGATCACGACCCGCTGGCTGCGTTCGGGTTCGTAATCTGTGCTGATCGGCTTGCCGCGTCGAGCAGTGGCTTTCCAGTTGATCGAACGGTAGGGGTCATCGGTGGTGTAGTCCCGCAGGCTCTCGAATGTTGTGCCTTCACCGCGCAGGCGGACGTTGCGCAAGCCCATTTCCACGAGTTGGTCACGACGGACTAATAGGTCATACTTTTTGATCTCGTGCAGATTCGGATAGACCTTGACACTACGGGATGCTGGGAAGACGGCCTGGCGTGTGTAGAGGCGGAGGGGACCTGTCCAGCGGAGATTGATGTTTCCGAATGCGAAATCGCCACGACGCGGCGGACGTGCGTAATACACAAGCGATATTGGTAGGCGCGGCGCGAGTGTTCCTGGCTGCGGATGGCGCGGCGCGGTAAAGAGGGTTGGCGGTTCATCGCGCATTGAAAACTCAAGCGCATGGTTGGCGCGCGAGGTGATGGTGACGGTGATTTTGTTCTGGACGCCCAGCGACAGCTTTTCGTCATGTTCGCGGGTGACAGTGAATTGATCGGCTTTGCCCGCGCTGCGTCGATCTAACCACGCGAGGATGATTATGCCGATGCCATAGACCAGCGCGATGGGCGTGAACGCTGGAAAGAATGCGCCCACTAGAAAGAGGGCAGGGCAGAGAAAGGAGAGCGCGAAGAAGCGGGGAGTGAGCATAGTTTAGGAAGATGGATAGACGTTGACTTGGATATAGAAAATGCTTTCGTCGCTTGGTGACACACTTTCTGGAATTACTATGATCGTCTCAGCGTTATATCTCAAATTGCCTCGACAAACCCACGCGAATTGATCGGGGGAGGACACGAATTGTGGAGGATGTTCTTGTTCTTCACACTGAAAATGGCTTTGCTCGTAAAAGCCCTTTACTTCCAGCGGCGACATAAGAGTACGACGTACCTCCTCGTACCATGTTCTTGCACTAGCTGACAAATACCCTGAGCCTTCTGGATTTCGTAAAATCTGTTCAGAATTTTCTGGTGCGAGTACACTGGGTATACTTGCGTCGTAGCTGATAAGCGCAAGTACAAGAATGAAAGTACAAGCAAATAAAAACAATAAACTCAGCACAATATCCACTGTCAAACGAATGAAACTAAATGAACGCTTTGTCTGCCGATTACTCACTGGTTGATGTGTTGTGAATGTAGACATTCTATTAATTGCCGAATATCGCTTTCACCTCAATGCTTTGCCCATTCAACACAGGACTTGCAAAGGTATCGCCTACCTCAAATACATCAATTAGATCGAAGCGTTCACCGTTGTGCTGCCAGACTTCAATGTATAGTTCCACTGGATCAATCATCCAGTATTCGCGCACGCCATATTTCTGATAGAGACGGAATTTCTTTCTCTTATCGGTGCGGTGCGTTCCTGGCGAGAACACTTCTACGATCAAATCAGGCGGACCGATCAGCCGTTTGTCGCCAATCGCACATTTGCTGTCAGGGGCGACCCAAATTACATCTGGTTGGGGTACGTTATCCTCGTCAAAGTAGACATCAAGCGGCGCAACAAACAGCGTACCGCCAATTGCCGTCGTCAACGGAGTAAGTACCAAAATCGAGCGCACGACGACAGATTGGTGATTGGGCACGGGACTGGGCATTTGGATTAACTCCCCGTCAATAAGCTCCGTTGGCGTATTCGTTTCTGGAAGCTCGAAAAATTCCTGCGCTGTCATGCGCGTTTTTGCTGCATCGACCATTGCTGTTTACCTATCACTCGTTGCCACCATTATACTCCTGCTTAGCGCGGCACTTCGATCTTTGCCAGCAGGCGCTTGAACACAGCATCGGTGTCCAAGCCTTCGATTTCGGCTTCGGGACGCAGATAGACACGATGCCGTAGCACGGGCGGCACAAGGAATTTCACATCGTCAGGCGAGACGTAATTGCGCCCGCGCAGCGCCGCGAACGTCTTGCTTGCCAGCAGCAGCGCGACCCCTGCGCGCGTGCTTGCGCCCAACGACAAATCAGGACTTTTGCGGGTGGCTTCCAAAATTGAAGCGATGTAGTTGAGGATGCCATCTTCGACGCGCACGCTCTGGATAAAGCCGCGAATCTGCGCTAAGTGCGCGGGCTGGATCACGGGTTGCAACCCTGTCGCCACAATGTCGTGGGCATCGAAGCCATTGTGATAGCGCAGCAGCACATCGACTTCCTGCTTATGAGCCAGATAGCCGACTTTGACCTTGAACAGGAAGCGATCTAGCTGTGCTTCCGGCAGCGGATACGTGCCGTCCATCTCCACCGGGTTCTGCGTGGCGATGACCATGAACGGCTCTGGCAAAGGCTGCGTGTCGCCTTCAATCGTCACCTGTCTTTCTTCCATCGCTTCGAGCAGCGCGGCTTGGGTCTTGGCGGGCGCGCGGTTGATCTCGTCGGCAAGCACGATACTGGCGAAAATGGGTCCTCGCTTGAGGCTGAAACGGCTCGATTGAATGTCGAACACGACTGTGCCGACGACATCGGATGGCATGAGATCGGGCGTGAACTGGATACGGCGGTAT
>CALMZT010000771.1 GCA_937870805.1 uncultured Chloroflexota bacterium | reverse complement strand
GCCTGAACAAGGGGTTTAAACCCCTTGTTCGTGAACCCAACTGCGTAACTTCTATATTTTGTCGTTAGCTGTTGACTTCTTAGTGTCTATGCTTCGGTGAATTCAGCGTCTACAACGTCCTCATCAGGACCTTTATTCGCACCCGGCGCTGCCCCATCAGCAGGCTGTTGCGCGCCACCATCATACATGCTGGCACCCAACGATTGAACCTGCTGATTGAGCGCTTCGGTTGCCGCCTTGATATTGTCCAGATTACCGCTGCTCTGCGCGGTACGCACGCCTTCAATCTTCTCGTTAGTCTGTTTCTTGGCGTCTTCTGGCAAACGATCTGCGAAATCACGCAGCACTTTTTCAGCCGAGAAGATGGCGCTCTCCGCATGATTATTGATCTCAACCGCTTCCTTGCGCTTGGTGTCTTCGGCAGCGTGCAGTTCGGCTTCCTTCACCATGCGCTGAATCTCAGTCTCGCTCAAGCCGCTGCTGGCGGTGATGGTGATCTTCTGTTCGCGTCCCGTTGCCTTGTCGCGCGCGCTGACATTGAGGATGCCGTTGGCGTCGATGTCGAACGTGACCTCCACTTGCGGGATGCCGCGCGGTGCGGGCGGAATACCATCGAGGATAAACTTGCCGAGCGACTTGTTATCCGCAGCCATCGGGCGCTCACCCTGCACGACATGGATTTCGACCTGCGTCTGTCCATCGGCGGCGGTTGAATACACCTGCGATTTCTTGGTGGGGATCGTCGTGTTGCGCTCGATCATCGCCGTTGACACACCGCCGAGTGTTTCTACACCCAATGAAAGCGGCGTCACATCGAGCAGCAGAATGTCCTTAACATCGCCTGCCAGCACGCCCGCCTGAATTGCCGCGCCCAGCGCCACGACTTCATCGGGGTTCACGCTGCGGTTCGGATCTTTGCCAAAGAAGCCGCGCACTGATTCTTGCACGGCGGGCATACGGGTCATACCACCAACCAGCACGATTGAGTTGATTTCCTTCGCTGTCACGCCCGCATCTTCCAGCGCTTTCTGCACGGGAGCCAGTGAGCGATCAATCAGGCTGCGCGTAAGGCTTTCCAGCTTGGCGCGCGTCAGGGTTTGCGTCAGGTGCTTGGGACCGCTGGCGTCGGCGGTGATGAACGGCAGGTTGATTTCTGTCGTCAGCAGCGTCGAAAGCTCGATCTTGGCTTTTTCGGCGGCTTCCTTCAAGCGCTGCAATGCCTGCCGATCTTTGCGCAGATCAATGCCGCTGTCTTTCTGGAAGGTTTCGGCAATCCAGTCAATGAGGACTTCATCAAAGTTATCACCGCCGAGATAGGTATCGCCATTGGTACTGCGCACTTCAAATACGCCGTCGCCAACTTCCAGAATCGAGATGTCGAAGGTACCGCCGCCAAGATCATACACGGCGATGATTTCGTTCTTCTTTTCGCCCAAACCATACGCCAAACTGGAAGCGGTTGGCTCGTTGATGATACGCAGCACATCCAAGCCCGCGATACGTCCGGCATCTTTGGTCGCGTTACGCTGCGCATCATTGAAATAAGCAGGTACAGTGATGACGGCACGGTCTACGGTTTCGCCCAGATAAGATTCAGCATCCACCTTGATCTTCTGTAAGATCATCGCGGAAATCTCCGGCGGGCTGTATTCACGATCACCCATGTGAACGCGCACGTCACCATTAGGAGCCGCGCTCACTTTGTAAGGCACCATCTTCATCGTCTGCTGCACTTGCGGGTCGCTGAACTTGCGTCCCATAAAACGCTTAACAGAGAAAATGGTGTTCTCTGGATTGATGACAGCCTGATTGCGTGCCACTTTCCCGACCACGCGCTCACCCGTTTTCGGGTTCACCGCGACGACGGAAGGAATTAAGCGCCCGCCTTCTGACGAGGGAATAACGACGGGTTCACCGCCTTCCATGACCGCGACAACGGAATTGGTAGTACCGAGGTCAATACCGATTATACGTCCCATATGTTTCTGATAATCTCCCCTAATTTTGCTTGCTCAGAGCAACTATCCGCTAGGTATGAGCAAATACGTTCAAACGTTAGGCTGCGTTTCACAAAAAGCCAATGGCTCATCATGAAACGCTATTTGGCTACTCTGACGCGCGCGGGGCGCAGCACTTTATCGCCGCTGATGTAGCCTTTTTGCAGCGTGGCGGTCACATGTCCACTTTCCTGGTCACTGTTCTCGTCGGTGGCAATAGCTTCATGACGGCTGGGGTCAAATGCTTCACCCAGCGGGTTGATGACGGTAATGTTGTTGTCGTCCAGCAGCTTCTGGAACTTGCGCTGAACCAACTGCACACCGTTGAGCCATGAGTTGCCCTGTAACTCCTGTGGAATGCTGCCCATCGCCAGCTCAAAGTCGTCGATGATCGGCAGCAAACTCCCTAGTAAATTCAGGGTCGCGTTGGCAGAAGCGTCTTTCGTCTCGCGTTCGATACGACGCTTGTAGTTCGCAAAATCGGCGCGTTCCCGCTGCCACCCTTCCATATAACGCTGCGCCTCTGCTTTTGCCTCTGCCAACTGCTGCTGTGAAGCATCAGGCTGGACGTTGGTCTGATCGGCAACGGCTTCGGGGTTAGCGACTTGTGCTTTATCTTCTGCACTCACGTCGTAAATTCCTCCTGGAAAACACTTAAAAACAGGCAAGCCAACAACTCGCCCGTTTATTTTAGATTTATTCATAGCGTTTAGTGTAGCCCAAGTATAATAGAAATCTGTTAAAAGAGTAGAAGAAATTGGAGAGATACTCTGCGCGCTATCATGCACGCATCTCTATGAGCGCCTGGCACCAGCACCTTTAGCGTGCTTACCGGTTTCTCGCCTGGCTTCAACCTTTAGCTTGAAGCGACATTACCCACGATAGAACCAACCCGCAACACAACTAATAACTAATGGCTAACGACTAATAGCTATTCGCTAACATTACACCCCGCATTAAAGTGTCAAAAGGAACGCAAATGAACGAACATTTGTGCTAAACTGAGAACCAATAACCGATAACTGAGGACTCTGCCATGTCCCACCGTTTCACACCCGATCACAAAACGACCATTCTCGCGCTGTTGCAGGCAAATCGTGGCAACATCACGCTTACCGCCGAACAAGCTGGCATCACCGAGCGCACCCTCTACCGTTGGAAACGTCAGCAGGAACTGACACAACCACCTCAGTCCGAGCGTCAAACTTTTCCGCTGACACTGGACGCAAGCGAAAGTCAGGAAGAAGCCGAAAATGAACTTCTGCGTCGCTTATTGCGTCAGGCAGCCCTGCAACTTGCGTCAGAACTGACTGACAATGTTCATGCGCCCGATCTGCTGCGCCGTGTCAACGCCCTCAACGGCTTGTTAGATCGTCTTGGACTTATGGAGCAAGGCGATCCTAATGCGGCGCAAACCCGAACACTTCAAATTGAATATGTAGACGCCGTTGGAAAAGTTTACGCCGCACCGCCCTGGGCAACAAGTGATGACAATGATGAATAGCCGCCGAAACCTGAGCCTCACGACGCACGTATTGAGAATGACGTGTAAACTTAGTTTCATTCTCCTCTTCTCTCGGCGTTCGTCGTTGTACTCAACGCGGCGTCTTGGCGGTTCATCGTATGATGAATAGACTCCCCTTTTTCGCACAG
>CALMZT010000770.1 GCA_937870805.1 uncultured Chloroflexota bacterium | reverse complement strand
TCTTGATACCCCAGCGAGACCTCATGGCTGCTCAACGGAGTGCCGCATTTTGGACAGTAAGGGACAACCTTCAGCCCCTTATACAGCAATCCTTTGTCCCAAAGCTGCCTGAGAATCCACCACACGCTTTCCATGTAATCATTGGTGAACGTGACATAGGCATTGTCCATGTCCACCCAATAACCGATGCGTTCGGTGAGTTTTTCCCAATCGGCGATGTAGCGGAAGACACTGGCTTTGCATTTTTCGTTGAATTCCGCAACGCCATACTTATCGATTTCGTGTTTGTACTGGATGCCCAGTTCCTTCTGGACTTCGATTTCGACGGGCAAGCCGTGTGTATCCCAACCGCCTTTACGCAGCGCATAATAACCGCGCATCGTTTTATAGCGTGGGAACATATCCTTGAAGGCGCGCGCCAGCACATGATGACTGCCAGGACGACCATTAGCAGTGGGCGGTCCTTCATAAAAGACGTAGCGAGGTGCGCCTTCGCGTTCGCTCAGGGTGCGCTCAAAGACGCGCTGTTCGCGCCAGAAATTCAACTGGTCGCGTTCCACTTTCTGGATGTCAACTTTCGGGTTAACTGCCTTGAACATCAATCACTCCATACTCTGATCAATACGAACACATGCTTAGAGATCCCAACCGCGTATTCGACTCAGAGTGGCAATTAACCGCACCGTGAGTACACCTTTACTCACCAGCACGGGCACACCTCCTCAGGTTTAATTTCATGAGCTTTACATCATAATTATTCCCGAAATCAGGACTTTCGGGTAGGGGCAACGTTAGGGTGCCGTCGGAGTATTTTCCACAGGATATGTGCCTAACCAGAGGACTTCGCGCAGCACACTGAAATGGGTGGAGCCGCCTGTAGGATGATAAGCGCTGACACGCACTTCCCAGCGTAAGGTAAAGATGGAAAGTGGCAGCTCACCTGTGCAGCTTCCTACCTGCTGTGCTGGAGTACTTTCCGCGAGAGAGGTGTCATTGGGTCCACCACACATCAACGGTACGGTTTGACAAATCCCCCCTTGTGAGGCAAAAAAGCGCATGACCTCACAGGCATTCTGGTCTGTGCCGTATGTCCAGTAATCTACGCCTGGCGCTTCTGTGCGGTGGCTGAGTTCAGTGACATTCAAGGGCAGCACAGGACCATCGGGAGGAAAGAGAATAGCGTAAAGTACCCCGATGACCTGTGTCGCCACGAAAATTGCTAAGGCAAACGCAAAAGCTGATAGCACAAACGCGCGAAGAGAAACTTGCTGTCTCTTTGGCGTCGGCTCAGGACTAGGGGTTCCAGTTTTGGTCGTATTCGACAACCGTCATTCCTTCAGCATTACGCGATGGGTCTTCGTTAAACGGTCCCGGGTAAATGACAACACGAGTATATTGAGTAGCGTTCAGATATGAGCGATCAAACATGCAGATGAATTGGTAAGGTACCATACCTTCCACTCCAGGTTGGTAGTCGATATAATTTCCTTGATCAGGAACTCGAACACACTGTTCCTCATCGGTGCCGCTAAATTCTCTTAGTTTCTGATTGTAGTACTCTACCACTTGCTCAGGGGTTACGTTCGGGATACGGTAAAATAACGAACGCGATTGTGCGCCGCGATTAGCCTCTCCCCAACTTTGTGCCCCAGCGTAAACTGGTATGTCAAGCGGCACTTGACGCGAACCTTGATCGATCAGGAAATAAACGACGAATCCGCCGAAGACCACCAGAATACCAACAATGCCGAGAATAATTCCGATGCGGAAAACCTGTTGGCTCTGGCGCGTTTTGGCTTTTGCGGTCATGTCTTTCTCTCCTCAGTGAGTGTTTGTATCGCTAGAATATCTTCAGCTAAAACTATACCATAGGGTGTGGCCTGGAAACGTTTAGCGCTTTCTTCCCAAAAGGGAAGCCCTTCACGCACCAGTGCTGGTGTTGGGGGCATACCGATACCCAGACGATACAGCAAATAATCAGCCATTAATGCTCGATAGGGTTCTTGCAGAGAGGGTTTGATGGCTTGCAAATGTGTTTGTGCCTGCTGCCACTGCCCTAAACGGTAGTAGACTTCCCCCAAGTCGAATTGAGCAACCGTTGTTCCTGCGCGAATTGCTTTCTCTAGCACTATGACTGCTTCATGGTAATTGCCCTTTGATAGCAGTGTACGCCCGAATCCATATAAAGGGAAGGGATGTAAAGATTCTTTATCAAGCGCACAACGCAGTATAACCTCGCTTTCGTCGAGCATCCCAAGTTGACGATAAGTATTGCCAAGCAGCGTCAGCACCCGTATATCGGTGTTTCCACAGTCACGCAAAGGTTCAAGGATGTTACGTGTTTTTTCAAATTCACCATGCATGTAATGACGCTGTGCCTGGGTGTAGGGCGCGACCATGCCACGATTGCCCCACAGGAGGATGAGTTGTGTGACAATGATTAATCCAACCAGTCCAATAATTGCTGGCTGCCGCCACATAACAGGCGCAAACGCCGCTGCGAGACCGAAGCCAACGCACAACACTAGGGCGATCATCAGCGCGACACGCGAGGCACTGTCCCAGGCGCGAATATCGCGTATCAAGTCTCGCATGAGATGAATCAACGTCATCAACGGCTTCCTGCATCGGCGTCGGCAATCGCTTGTTCAATCGCGGCGACTTCGTAACGCAGTGCCTGTCCATAAGCCATGCCTTCAAGCGCGCCTAAGCCCGTTCGCCAAACATTGAGTCCGTTACGCGCGCTCATCATACGCTGCGCCGCACGCACAGCTTGTTCGGTGTCGCCGCTGGCTTTGTAGGCTTGCGCCAGATGATAATAAACGCGCAAGGCATACATTTCGGGCATAGAGTACATCGCGGCTGTTTTGAAGGACTCAACGGCGGCAGCATCTCCGGCGAAGCGTTGTGCAAAGCCCAGTTCTGCCCAGATAATAGGGTTATCAGGGGCAAGGGCGGCGGCGTGCATCAGCGAACGCGCTGCTTCATCGTAGGCAGCTTGTAAACGATAGCCATTCGCCAGTGTGATATAAGCGGCGGGATCATTCGGAAAAAGCTGTACCGCTCGGTCAGCGGCGGCTTGTGCTTTCGCTAGCTGTCCGTTGTAAGCATAGGCGCTGGTCAGCAGCATCAACACTTCTGAAGTCTCTTTACCATCGCGTATGGTACGTTCCAGTAAAGGTATAGCTTCGCGGAAGCGAAACGCCTCGATAAGGCGGTAGGCGTCGCCATAGTCTGCGCCAAGCTGCCGTGACTGCCGCGCCAGGAGCAAGCCAACCAAGCCGAACCAGATAATTGACATGAGTGCTGCAAGACATAAGCCTGTTAGCGCTACTTGAATCACAGGCGACAATTCACCACTGAGTCGATCAACGGCAGGCGCGCCACGCGAGAAAAATTCAATGACGACGCCTGCCAGAAAGGCGACGAACCCCAGCAGCGCCAGAATAAAGGTGAGATATAGGATGAGCAAACGCAGGCGTCGGCGCGTCATTTCGCCTTCTCACGGGCTAATGACGCGGCATCGCGCTGACCATTTGCCAATTCTTGCGCCGTTTGTACATCTGCGCCCAATACGGCACGCAAGGTCTCTGCTTGATCGCTTTCCATCAATGTTTGCCAATCCTTGAGACCGCTTTTATGCTGCTTGATCGCTTCCACTTCGCTTTGCGCACTAGCCATATCGCCAAGCCGACTGTAGGCACGCGCGCGGTACAAATGAATGAGCAGACGATGGCGTGCATCGTCTACTTTGAGGGCTAATGCGCGCTTCAGATGCTCGATAACCGCTTCAGAACGCGCGAGGCGATCTTCAATCATGCCCAGATTATAAAACGCAACCCACTGCTCTGGCGCAAGTTCGGCAGCTTTTTGTGCGGCTTCCAGTGCTTGCGGGTACTCGGCGGTTTGCAGATAGACTTCAGAAAGCGCGTTGTAGCCTGCAACAAGATCAGGTGCAATTTCGGTCATTCTCTTGTAGTCACGTTTCGCTCTGTCCAGCTTGCCCCACACGCGGAAAATGCGTGCGCGGAAATCGTAATGTTGTGGATTGTTGGGTTCGTCCTTGATGAGATCGTCGAGTTCTTTCACGGCGGCGGCGTATTGGCTTTTACGCAGATACTTGAGGGCTATTTGGTACTGCATGGGTGCGCGCGCGCGGAACAGCAGTGAACCCGCAATAAGCCAGCCAATCGCCAATCCGACCATCAATAAAAGGTAGTTGGGAACAATAAGCAAACCAATGAGCACAGCGCCAATGGCAGGAGCGAGGATGGCATACCAGCGTCCACGTTCCTCACGTGGCAGCTTGCCAACGATAATGACCACCGTGCCGACGACAAAGACAAGCGCCAGCAGTGTTTGCACCGGGCGTACCCAGATGTCTGTGATAGCATTCAGGATGAGGCTGATTAGCCCGGTAATCGCCAGCAGCAGGAACAGGGCGCGCAGACGTTCAGGTCCGAGAAAATCGCTAAAACGTTTTATCATGGTTTACGTGCGTATTGTGTCAGGATCGTTGTCTCGACACGATTATTGAGATTCTGGTAAACAGAACGAATCAATACTTCGTGCTCATCAAGCCACAAGGATGCAGCTTGACTGCTGCTGCCGAATTGATAATGCCGCGCTGCATAGTGTTTTCCACTTATATCAATTGTTTCAGCACCAAGAAAATGCGCTGAGCGTTCTTCCACGCTGCCGCTTAAAAGCTGCGAGCTATGTACATCAGTATTTGGTAGAAAAACTGGTGCTTGCCCTTCTATACGGGCGGCAAGCCGCGCGATCACACTTCCAGCAAAGATACGAACTGGTGGATAAATCACCGTTTGCGGCGGCAGCGCTACAATCTCGTCAATGCGTTCCTTCGCGTCGATAATGCGCCCGATTTCGACGTGCTCATCTATAAAGTTATAGGTAGCGCGTGCTTCACGCATCATTTTCTCATGCGCGTAATACATTCGGATGTCGCAGCGCTCGATATATCCGTCTGCGCTGCGAAGTGCCTCAAGCAGCAAACTATGATTCAGTACATCGGCGCGCCCATCTCGATCAACACGGATGATTTGCGATTGATCGGGCAGTTGGTGAATACTCCAATGTTCGACAACACCAGACGGTTTATCATCTTCAAGGCAATGATACACCCCACTGGCGATGAATGATTCGTGACGTCGAACTCGGTGTAAAACCCGCATACCCTAATCACTGAGGGATAGATAAATTCGCTTGTTGATGCCGCCCTTGCTTTTGTAGTCAGTGATTTTGAGTGTACCGACTTCGCGCGTGTTGGCAACGTGTGTGCCGCCGTCAGCTTGCAAATCCAGTCCGATGATCTCAACGGTACGTACATCTGGGATACCTTCCGGCAGTAAATTGATTTTCGTGCGAATGAGGTCGGGGATTTGAAAGGCTTCCTCACGCGGCAAAATCTTTACTCGCAGATCGCGCGCAGCAGCAACTTCGGCATTGATCTTATTTTCAATTTCAGTGACCAGTTCTCTTTGAAGCGTGGCGAATTCAAAATCCATCCGTCCCTCAAGCGGCTCCATATTGCCGCCTGTGACACTGGCGCTGTAATCGCGCCAGACGACGCCGCAGAGAATATGCATTGCGGTATGAGTACGCATCAGCTTATAGCGCCGTTCCCAGTTAATGACACCGCGCACTTCAGTTCCGACAGCGGGCAGCTCCCCCTCAATGATATGCACATTGCCGCGCGCGACTTTGGTGACCGGAAATGCTTTATCACCCACGATCAGCGTGCCTGTGTCGTTTGGCTGTCCACCGCCAGGATAAAACGCCGTGCGGTTCAGCACGACGCCGTGCTGTTCCTCGTCAACGCCTGTCACTTGCGCTGCGAATTCTTTGAGATAGCTGTCGGTTTGATAAAGTAATTCCGTCATTCTGATTTTGCTCCATTGTCGAGGTTGATACGCATCCGTGTGATGACTTCACGCCCGCCGATTGCCTTCCAGAAAGCCCACCCCTCACGATTGCTGTCGGCAACATACCACTCTACATATTGTACACCGCGCGTGCGAAACCACGCGCTAAGTCCATCGACCAATGCCCGCCCAACCCCTTGACTGCGATAAGCAGGCTCAACGTAAATATCCGCGAGAAAGCCTGCTGTTTCCTCGATGAACATCTCCGGCACCATATCCACGATAACACCCATGACAAAGCCAACTAGCGTGTCTTCTTTTTCAGCGACCAGCACCCGCGTGTGGCTGTCGTGCAGGCGGCTCGCCAGGCGTCGTGCGTACATCTCTGCGCCGTTGGGAGCCGCGTGCGGTAAATCAGGACTAAGGGCATTGTGATACTCGACAAGTTGCAGCCACATGTGCCCAATTGTAGGCGTATCTTCGGTTGTTGCGGGACGGATTGTTATTTGACCCACATTAAGTCTATCCATTCTGTCGCGCCTAATGACCGCCAAAACGCCTGTTGTACAGGATGTCGATGCGGGACGAGTGCCACTACGGCGCCTGCGCCCTGTGCATTGAACCATTCGCGCAGCGGTGTCAGCAGCGCGCGCGCCAAGCCCTGTTGGTATTGGTGCATGTCGAGCACAAGCTCTGTGACGACGCCAATACGCTCTGGCAGAACACCCGGCGGCGCAGTTTGTATCCAGCCTATCGCAAATCCTGTAAGATTATCCTCTTGTTCAGCGGTATATATCATGCAGCGCGTATCACTGAGCCACTGTATAGCGCCGGTTGACCAGTGCGCTGCTGCATCTGGTGACAATTTGAAACGTGCATCGGATTGTGCGACTAAGACGATCTTCTCCAGCCAGAGTTTAGCTAGAACAGGAATGTCAACTGGTTTGGCGGGGCGGACAGTTACATTTAACATTGCCGACAGGATAGCATTGCCGTGTAGACAAATCAAGCGCGTGCTAGAATTAGGAATTATGCAAGCTCAAGCCCATACTTCATCACCTGCACTGCCCCGTTGGATGCGCGAATCTCGTCGCGGCATCGATTGGGGTGTCCTCTTAGCCATTATCCTCAGTGCCGCCGCCGCGTGGGCATTTTTGCTGCAACCGGGTCTGCCGCGCACGAACGCCAGCGAAAATTATGTTTTCCGCACTACCGATTACGCCGAAACGCTGCTGGAAGGGCGTTTGTATCCACGCTGGTCGCCAAATGTTTTTAGCGGCTATGGGTCGCCGATACCGAACTATTTCCCGCCGGGCGCGCCTTATACGGCAGCGTTAATCCAAATCTTTTTGACTGATAATCCAGTGGACGCGGTGCGCGTGCTTTATGCAATTTCTTTGACACTGGCAGGAACAATGGTTTATGTTCTGGTCACGCGCCGCGCTGGCTCAGCGGCAGGTTTACTGTCTGCCACTCTTTATGCGTACAGCCCCTATGTCGGGATGATTGCGCCGCACGTATTAGGAGATCTCCCCGGTGTGATGGCGCTGGCACTGATTCCTGCACTGTTGTGGAGCGTTGATCGGCTGCTCGTCCTCAATCGCGCTCAGGATTTCCCATTAGTGGTCTTCATCACCACACTGCTGCTTGTGACCGATCTGCGCTATGCAGCGGCAGGATTAGCGTTAGCGCTGCTGTTCGTTGTATGGCAGATTCTGCGTGGGATCGTGTTTCGTCGTGGACTTTTTGCTTTAGCTGCGTTTTTAGTAGGCATGTTGCTGGCAAGTTTTTATTGGTTTCCAGCCCTCTTAGAGTTTATCGAAGTCCGTTGGCGTCCATCGCTTGCTCCATACAATAGTTTCTATTTGGACGCAACACAGCTACTCCTGCCACTGCGACAGGTGGATCTTGCTGAGCTGCTGATTACACCGCAGTTCACGTTAGGCGTTACGCATACACTCTTTGCGCTGTTCGGCGTTATTGGGGTGTTTATTTACCGAGCTAAGGTACGGTTTCAGGCGTTTTTTCTGACATTGGGGATAGCCCTTTTGCTCGTTCTGGTGACAATATTTCCATCCCAGGTTTGGCTATTGGGCGTCGTGATGCTGTGCTTATCCATCGGCAGCAGTAGTTTTGTTGCTCTGCGTGAACGTTTTTTGCCGCGCTTGTTGCTTCCGATCACGATTACAGTTATTTTGGCGACCTCTTCCTCAGTATGGTTATCACCGCTTTGGGAGGAAAACTTTGGGGATGTGTCGCCTGCGGCGCAAGTTGACTATGAGCGTCAAGGCTTTGGTATTGCCGTACTGCCAGCCGGGACATTTATTCCCTCTACCATTAGTGAGAACCTTGCCGCCAACCGCTTCTTATTAGAGGGGTATCAATCAGGAGGGATTAGCAAAATCCTGCCCGAACAGATCACGCCGACGACGCAGGTAGGCACGCTGGCACATTATACTCATGCCGACAGCGTGCAGATCACCACTACTATTCCTACACGTCTGGAGATTTTGACTGCCTATTTTCCGGGCTGGAGCGCCTCGTTAGGCGGTGAAGCGCTGCTTGTTTCACCTGAGCCGAATACAGGGTTAATTGAAATCAGTATTCCCGAAACTCGCAATAGTGAACTCACAGTCGCACTGCATACGACACCCATACGCACAACCGCATGGGTGGTGAGTTGGTCTGCGTTGGCGGCTGTTATCGTGATGGGCTGGCTGGGAATTCGACGACAGGAGCGCTTGTTTAATGAGTTGAATTTATTGACAACAGAAGAAACCCGCTTGACGGCAGTGGTCGTGGGCTGTTTCCTGGTCGTCATTGTGCTTTTTGCGTTCCCAGCTTCTCCAGTTTCGCTGCGCGCGCCTGCTGGACACGCGCTTCAGGGGACAACACCGCTGCGTAGCTTGAGCGACATCGGCTTACAAGCGATTGCCTATAACCTGCCGAATGATCGCTATCGGCAAGGGGAAACGATTGAGGTCGAGATTTTCTGGCGGAGCCTGCGCGCTTTGCCAGAAAATTATCAGATTACGGCTTATCTGGTCAGCGCCGATGATAGCTCGCTTCGCTGGTATGACACACCCTTGCGGCATCCGGGTGCTTATCCAACGCGGCGGTGGGTTCCCAACCGCTATGTCCGTGATACGTATACCTTCCCACTGTCAACGGGTATCATTCCCGGCAGCTACTTCATTGCCTTTGAAGTTTATAATTGCAATCCATTTTGTCTACAGCAGACAAGGGCAAACTTTTTCGATAATGATGGCGCTTGGATGGGACAGGTGCTGATCCTCCCCACCACCATCACGATTACGCCTTGAAGTTTGCTTGTATTGCGTTTGGGGCAACTGTACAATATCCGACTAATCTGACGAATTTAAAGGAGTGAGACTCATGGCTCAGGATTTAGCAGCGCGTATTGGCGAAGCATGGCGTATGCACCGAGAGGGGCGCAATGACGATGCAATTGCGGAATTCGAGCGCATTCTCAAGGAAGATTCCGACAACGTGGATGCGTACTACGGATTAGGGTTAGCGCAGCGCGCGCGCGGGAATCAGCCCGCAGCCAAATCTGCTTTTGAGCAAGCGCTTATTCTTGTCGATAAGGCGGAAGCAGCGCGTCGCACCCACGCCGCTGCTGAGGGAAGACACGAGGATGCAGTGGGTTGGAGTGATGAAAGAGATAATTCTTTTGACCACTTTTTGATGATGAAGCGTATGATCGGTCAGCGGCTCAACGAGCTAAGCCCCCGTCTGGAAATTCCTAAATAGCTATGAATAAACGCGAAAGGTTAGAAAAAACCATCAGCGGCGAGGCAGTTGACCGTGTGCCCGTTGCGCTTTGGCGACATTTTCCAGGGGATGACCAACGTGCCGCTGACCTTGCGCGTTCTGTAATGGATTTCCAAAAGACTTACGACTGGGACTTTATCAAAGTCACGCCTTCCAACAACGCTGTGATCGCCGATTACGGTTTGCAAGATGAATGGCGGGGGGCAATTGAAGGGACACGTGAGGTTACACGCTACACCATCAAGCGATCTCTGGATTGGACTGAATTGCGCCCCCTAGATCCCACACGTGGAGAACTCGCAAAGTATCTGGAAGCGCTGCGTATGATTGGTGATGGGTTTGCAGAGGATGATGCGCCGATCATTGCTACCATTTTTAGCCCGCTTGCGCAAGCTAGACATCTCGCAGGCGATACATTGCTCCTGCGGCATCTGCGTACCTATCCCGACAGACTGAAAAGCGCTTTAAATATTCTTACCGAGAACACGCTGCGTCTCGTTGATGCTTTGAAGCGTACCTCTGTCAGCGGAATTTTTTACGCGATACAACATGCCAGCTACGATGTCCTATCTGAGGAAGAATACCGCAGCTTTGGCGTCCCCTACGATCTGAAGATTCTTGAGACGCTGCCGCCGAAATGGTGGTTGAATGTGCTTCATTTGCATGGAAAAGCACCCATGTTTAAGCTGTGTGGCAGTTATCCGGTGCAGGTTGTGAATTGGCATGATCGTGAGACTGAACCTGATCTCGCGCTTGGCAAAACGCTGGTGCGTGGGGCAGTTTGCGGCGGGTTGTCAC
>CALMZT010000769.1 GCA_937870805.1 uncultured Chloroflexota bacterium | reverse complement strand
ATCGGGGCGATCAGCGCCGTCTGGGGCGTCTGGTGGCTCATCAACTGGATCCTGCACGTCGGTGCCATGATGACCTGGCCGATCCTCGGGATCACCTGGCTGGCCAACTCCCTCCTTCTGCTCGGCCTGGGCGTGCTCGTGTTCGCGCCGGAGAAGCTGCGGCGGATTCTGGTGCAGTATTTCCGTGCGGTAGCAGGGCAGGGGGAATTTGCGCTGCCGCGCTGCAACGCGCCGCACTTCAGCACCGTGATCGAAGTCGATGGCACGCTGCGTCCGTGCTACTTCCTGCCTGCGTATGGCAAACTGCGCAAGAATGGCGACTTATCGTTGAAAGAAGCGTTGAATGTGCCCGCCGCGCAAGCCTTGCGTGAAGCCTATCGCACCGGACAGCGCCCGGAATGCGCAAGATGCGTGTGTCCACTGTATAAGAGTCCAAAGGCGTTAGTGGGGATGTAGATGCTCATTTTTACCCAACTCTGTGCTGTGGTTTTATTCTGCCTACTACCTATAGTTGGACTACTTATCGCTTGGCTAGCCTATGCTAAAGTCAAACAATTCGAGCGTTCAGATGTAGTTTCCATTTCTTTTGTTATTTTGATATTTCTGCCTTTGACGCTGATTATGCTGTCCCCTGCCGTTTACGACGCCATCTTATATGAACGAAAACATCTATTGGAGGGGCAACTATACCAGGCAGTCAAACGCGAGTGCGGTGAAGAAGTTAGCCTGCTACCGAGTTCTTTTGATTACTCAAATTTCAATTTCGGAATTAATAACATGTCCCCTGAATGGTCTTTTGAATCCATCGGTTGCAACTATAACAATGAACTTGGCGATTGGATGTGCTCTTGCCCATCTCCTACGCCTTTATCTCTAACACCATAACTCATGCTCACCCAACTTCTGCGCCGCTTGCTCCCTTTTCGCCCGCCGAAGCGCGAGTTACATACACTCACCAGCGTAGATGCGTATGCCAGGTGGGCAACTAGCTATCCCCCCAACGCTCACAATGCGCTGATGCAGGTCGAAGAACGCGCCATGCTCAGTTTGATGCTGCCGCTGGATGGCAAAACGGTGCTGGACCTGGCGTGCGGCACAGGGCGCTATGGCTTGCTGGCATGGGATCGCGGCGCAAAAATGGTCATCGGCGTGGACAACAGCCCCGATATGCTGCGCGCCAATTCGCTGTCGTGCAAGGTGCTGGCGGGCGTGACGGCGATTCCACTGCCAGTAGACTCGGTGGATGTCATTCTGTGTGGGCTGGCGCTGGGACATGAAAAGCAGTTAGATGTCGCCTTAGCCGAGATCGGGCGCGTGCTGCGCAAAGGCGGCTATGCATTGGTGAGCGATTTTCACCCGTTCATGTTCCTCAGCGGGGCACGCCGCACGTTTCAGGCGTCTGATGGCAGCACCTACGCCGTCGAGCATTATCCACATTTGTACGGCGACTATCACCGCGCGGCATGGGCAGCAAACTTGTTGATTGAACAGGTGGTTGAGCCGCATCTCGATATGGAAACCAATGGCACAGTGGCAAGCGCTCCCACAAAAGCCACCGAAGCGCCGATTGTCATCGTCTACCGTCTATTCAAACCCTAGTGCGCGCGATCAGCAAATAAGCGCCGATCATCAGCGAGATGACGGCGGGCGGCAGGCAAAACGACAGCACAAGGCGCGGAAAGTTGTCCATCCCGCCTTGCCCCAGCATGACCCACAAGAGAGCAAAGAAAATAATGCCTAAAACTGTGAGCAGCAGTCCAGTCGTGCTGCCGTGTGATAAGCGCTTCAAATGACCTCCAGGTGTTGAGTTTAAGATTGGCTAGCGGCGGGGTTCAGTTTTTTGAGATGATTGATGAGGCGTTGAATGTTCTTTTGCTGCTGCGTCGGTCCGTTGTCTGGCTCGATCATGATAACCACTTGATCGGGCATGGCTTCCCGCAGCGGCAGTTGCCATTCCTGCGGCACAGGCATCAGCGAAAGACTGACGCGCCGCACCTCGCGCGTGGTACGCATCTCTGGAATGAAGGGCTTAGGCACCTCAAAGGGCACAAGTTTGGGGAAGGTGGCAGCCAGCGCGCGCTGCCCACGATAGACTTGCAGGCTGCGCATTTGCCGCATGATGGTCAGCAGCGCGACTAAACTGACCAGCGTCGTGACAAACCATCCGCCGCCGATCAGATAGACGATGACTGCTGCTGTGCTGGCGTCCATCCTGACCTCTAAACAATATCCATACAACTATTGTAGGACAGGTAAGCAAAGCATTACCATTCGAGGTCAGTGTTAAGATGGTTGGGGTTTCGTTTGCAGATGTAGGGCACAGCACGCTATGCCCGGTCATCTAAACCCTAGCCAAAGTACCTGAGTAGTTGACCTGTCG
>CALMZT010000768.1 GCA_937870805.1 uncultured Chloroflexota bacterium | reverse complement strand
TCGGAAGCCCCCTTCAGAGCCAGGCCGAGCGAATCCTTCTCGACCGCCCGCAGCAGGGTCTGGATGCCGCCGGGGTCGGTGCCGCGATAATTGAGGCGATATGCTTCGTCCATCGAAGAGAGAATCTCGGTGAGCGATTTAGAGGCAAACTCCGCTGGCATGATGGCAAGCTCAAGCTGACGAATGCCGATACTAACCAGATCAAGCAAGCTGCTGCCCTCTTCTAGCATCTCATTTAAGAGGTCAAGCCAGGGTTGTGCGGGATACCAGGTGCGCGCTTCGATATTGGTCAGTCCATGCTTTTTAAAGAGTGCCGAAAACCTGTCGGTGATGATTGCGTTTTCAAAGTCCAAAATCACCTGTCCAATGATTTCAGTATCGGGGTGAAACAATGTATAGCGCGGCATACACCACCTCCTTGAGATAGTACAAAGTATATTTCAAAATTGTCTTCAAGAACATTAGATCAGCAGTAATTACATTTTGTGAAGATAAGTTTATCGAACTGGAGCAATTTTCATGACGACAGCAGCGGATAATCTCAGCGTCGTGCGCCAAGCCCTGACCTATCGTGGCGAGGCGCTGCGGGCGATTGCTTTGCCGTTGGGCGGTATCGGCACGGGCAGTATCGCGCTGGCAGGCGATGGCGGCTTGCGACAGTGGCAAATTGTCAACAACGTGAACCACGACGCGCATGTGCCTAACAGCTTTTTTGCGATCTGGGCAGGGGATTATCTGGATGCGCGACGGAATGCTGTCGTGCTGCAAAGCAAGGCACTGTACGACGACAGCCATTTTACGCCTGCCCCTAGCATTAGCGATCATTTGATACCCGAAGGCTCACGGCGGCTGTTGAATGAACTGCCGGGTGTGGAGAGCCTTGAAATCACAGCACAGTATCCGATTATCGAGGTAGCTTATCAAAGTGGTGCAATTCCTGTGCATGTGCACCTGGAAACCTTCAGCCCGTTTATTCCGCTAAACAGCAAAGACTCTGGACTGCCTGCCATTATTTTCAATTTTACGGTCACAAACCCTCAAGACCATCCTATCAATGTGTCGTTGATGGGCGCGCAGCAAAATATTGTCGGTTGGGATGGCAAAACGCATATCGACAACAATCAGAACTTCGGCTACGGCGGCAACGTCAATCACCTCATTCATCTGCAAGGCATTACCGCAATTGACATGAACAACGTGCGGCTCGGTACAGACCATCCAGCAAACGGAAGTTTGGCGCTAGCGGTCTTGGAACAATCACTGCCTTACAGTAATCGCCTCGTTCACAGTGAACCCGATGGACGCCCGCAGGAAACCGAAGCCGAACGCATCACAGCGATGCCGCAGTGGGAAGCGGCAAAGCAGTTGTGGGACTACTTTGGCAATCTGCGCGGCGTGCTGCCAAATCAGGGCAGTGTGGGCGCGAGTGATGATGGGCAGACTTGGAATGGCGCGCTGTCGGCACATTTTCGCCTGGAAGCAGGCGCAAGCCATACGGTGACGTTCGTGCTGGCATGGTACTTCCCAAACCGTTACGTGACGTGGGATCAGCGCAGCATGGGTGTCTTAGACCGCAAAAGTCACTTCTGGCTGGGTAATCAATACAACCGTCATTTCAAAAGCGCGCTCAATGTTGTTGAGTACATTCGTGACAACTACGAGCGTTTAGTCGAACAAACACGACTGTTCCGCGACAGCTTCTTCGACAGCACCTTGCCCTGGGAAGTATTGGAAAGCGCTGCTGCGCCGATCTCTACCCTTCGCAGTCCAACGTGTATCTGGAATGAAGATGGGCGTTTTCACGGTTTTGAGGGCTGTCACGGCGCAAGCACGATACATGGCGCGCTGGAAGGATGCTGCCCAATGAACTGTACGCACGTCTGGAATTATGAGATGGCGCTTGCCAAGCTGTTCCCTGATCTGGAACAGTTGATGCGTTACACCGATCTCGTTGACCAGATAAGTCCCTGGGGTTCGATTCCACATCGCACGCCGCTGCCTCTGTATCTGCCACGCCCGTTCACTATGTTCATCGGCGGACCGCGCAACCCGGCTATGGACGGGGAAATGGGCACAGTGTTGAAGACCTATCGTGAAGTGCTGCATGGCGCGAATAAAGAATGGTTCGACATGATGTGGACGCAAACCAAGAAACTGATGCAGCACATCATGACGGATTACGACACCGAAGGCGACGGCGTGATTCGTGGCGAACAGCCGAATACCTACGACATTTCGATTTTTGGTCCAAACACATTTATCGGCAGCATGTACCTTGCCGCGCTGCGTGCCGCTGAAGAAATGGCGAAGCTGCAAGGCGAAGATGAGCTTGCACAGCAATATCGCGCGCGCTTTGAACTCGGTAGTCGCAACTATGATACTTTGTGCTGGAATGGCGAATACTATATTCAAGTCGTTGATCTCAATCAGCATACGCAGCAGCAGTTCGGCACAGGCTGCCACATTGACCAATTATTGGGGCAGTGGTGGGCGCATGTTTTGGGGTTAGGCTATGTGCTGCCAGAAGCGCACGTCAAAACCGCGATCCGCAACATCGTCAAGTTCAACTATCGTGAGGGCTTTGACCGTGCTGCGCAGAAACCACGAGTTTACATGGACGAGCGTGATCGGGGATTGTACATCTGTACGTGGCCGCACGGCGATAAGCCAGAAATTCCCACGCAGTACAGCGATGAGGTGTGGAGTGGCTTAGAGTATCCTCTTGCGGGGATGCTGCTGTACGCCGATGAACTCAACTTAGCCTTGGATGTGCTTGCCAACATTCGACATCGGCACAACGGCACGCGGCGCAGCCCCTGGAATGAAGTGGAATGCGGCGATCATTACGTGCGGGCAATGGCGTCGTGGACGACGCTAGAGGCAGCATCCGGTTATCGCTATGATGCGATACATGGGATTTTATCGTTTGCGCCACGTTTCACCGCCGAAAATTTTCAGAGCTTTTTTATCACCGGAAGCGCGTGGGGGCGCTACAGCGAAGATCATCATACCGCGCGTATCAGCGTGCATTACGGCGAACTGACGTTGAACGAACTGCGCATCAAGAATTATGATGCCCGTGATGTGTATTTGGGTGATGAGCGCATTGATGCCGATATTTCCCAAGTCGATGGCTATTTAAGCGCGCGTTTCGCTCAACCTGTTATTGTGCGCGCGGGTGAGCGTTTGGCGTTGGCGTAATTTAGGGCAAGTAAAAAGGGGACGACAGAGGGGAATGGAGTTTGTACGTCGTCCCCTACAAGCGATATCAGTTGACCTCAATAAACTCCCTATTGGGGAGTATGGGGAAAGAGGCGTGGGGTTCGCGCTGATACCAGTAGGCGGTGCTGGAATAATCGTCGGAGCGGCGGTTGGCGTGGCCGTGCTAGAAGGTCACGCGCAAAGAGCGCTGGAAGTAGACCGGGTCTTCTACGTGGAAACGGTAGAAGCTCCAGCGGCCCGCCCAGTTGGGCTCGCCCGCGAGCGACACCCCATGGTAGGGAGCGTTGTACAGC
>CALMZT010000767.1 GCA_937870805.1 uncultured Chloroflexota bacterium | reverse complement strand
ACGGAGACCCGCTGGGAAATTGCGGAGGACCACCCGTACCACGAGCGGGGCATTGATGAGCAGATGAGCATCGACGCCTGCAAGCATTCCATCTTTGGCGCCAGCAAGGTGGCCGCCGATGTCATGGTGCAGGAGTATGGCCGCTACTTCGGGATGAAGACGGGAGTGTTCCGGGGCGGGTGTCTCACGGGACCTGCGCATGCCGGGGCGGAACTGCATGGCTTCCTGGCCTACCTGATGAAGTGCACGGTGACGGGCAGGCCCTACAGCGTCTTCGGCTACAAGGGGAAGCAGGTCCGCGACCAGATCCACTCCGCCGACGTCATCAGCGCGTTCTGGGCCTTCGCTCAGGACCCTCGCCCCGGCGAGGCCTACAACCTCGGTGGCGGCATCCCGATCGGGGCCTGCGTGGCGATCGGTGACGCCGGGGAGCTGCTCCAGCCCGGCAACCACGGCACCACCTTCGGCGGCAACCCGCTGGCGTGCGCAGCAGCGTTAGCCGTACTGGAAGTGCTGCAAACCACCGATTTGATTGTACGTGCGCGCATGCTTGGCGAACAAGTGCGCGTGTACCTCCGCGAAAATTTACCAGAGAGCAATGTGCGAGAAGTACGTGGACGCGGCTTGATGATCGGTGTCGAACTGCGTGGCAAAGTCGCGCCTGTGCTAAAGGTATTGCAAGCGCGCGGTGTGCTGGCGCTGCCTGCTGGCGCGACGGTATTACGACTGCTGCCACCACTAGTGATCGAAGAAGACGACCTGTGGAACGCCGTTGAGATGATCGTCGATGTTTTATCGACAGTATCGGTTTAGGAGCGCTGCGATGACTTTTGATCGCTACAGTATTATCGAAAGCACACTACGCGAAGGCGAACAATTCAGTACCGCCAGCTTCAGCACATCGCAAAAGCTGGACATCGCCGGACTGTTGGACGAATTCGGCGTGGAAATGATCGAAATGACTTCACCCTCTGCTTCACCGCAGAGCGAAGCCGATATTCGCACAGTCGTCCAATCGGGTTTGCGCGCGCGCATTTTGACGCATATTCGTTGCAACCGTGATGACGCAATCCGCGCATTAGATACAGGCGTACACGGACTTGATATTGTCATTGGCACATCGCCGCAGTTGATGCGGCACAGTCATGGCAAGAGTATCGCGCAGATTATTGATGTGGCGCTGGAAGTGGTGAGTTTTGTGCGGCAACAATCGCCTGACATCGTTCTACGCTTCAGCACCGAAGACACTTTCCGCAGCCGTGAGTCGGATTTATTGCGTGTGTATTTAGCGGTGGCAGATACAGGTATGGTGAATCGCTTAGGGGTTGCCGATACCGTTGGTGTTGCGACGCCGACACAAGTCCACTCAATGGTGCATCAGTTAGTACGATTGACGGGATTAGACATTGAATTTCATGGGCACAACGACAGTGGCTGTGCCATTGCCAATGCGTGCGCGGCGTTGGAAGCGGGCGCGACACACATTGATACGACGGTGCTCGGCATTGGTGAGCGCAATGGGATTACACCACTAGGAGGATTAATCGCGCGGCTGTATACACTCAATCGGACTTATGTATCGAAGTACAATTTGACCCTTCTACCGCGTATTGATCGCCTCATCGCTGATCTTTGCCAGATTGAAATCCCCTTTAGCAACTATATCACTGGCGCAAGTGCCTTTATCCACAAGGCAGGAATACACGCGAAGGCGGTGCTGGCAAATCCCGACACCTACGAAATACTCAAGCCAGAAGACTTTGGGCTGAACCGTGAAATTGCGATTGGTCATCGTTTGACAGGATGGAATGCGATCCGTGAACGTTCGCTCGCGTTAGGATTGCATCTCAATGAAAATGTGTTGCGCGCCGTGACACAAACGGTCAAGAAGCGTGCCGATGTCAAAGCGCTGACGTTGAGCGAAGTCGATGCCTTACTTATGGAGGTAGCAAATGGATAATGCAATACTAGGACGAACTTTTGCCGAGAAAGCCCTCGCGCGTGCGACAGGTGTATCTGATGCTCGTGTCGGGGATATTCTCGACATGACACCTGATTTGATTTTCAGCCACGATAATTCGGCAGCGATACGGCGCATTTTTGAGAAAATTGGCGCGGCAAAAATCGCTTACCCTGATCGTGTCGCGATTACCCTTGACCACGCTGTTCCCGCCCCAACAACGGAACACGCTCAAAATCACGCTGAAATCAGGGCGTGGGTTGCACAACAGGGTATCAAGCACTTCTTTGAAGTGGGGCGCGGCATCTGCCATCAAGTCATCAGCGAAGAAGCCTTGATTCTACCTGGTGAAACGATTTTGGGCGCAGACAGCCACAGCACACATTTCGGCTGGCTGGGCGCGTTTGGCGCGGGTGTCGGGCGCACGGAAATGGCGGCGCTGTGGGCAACGGGACAATTATGGTGGCGCGTGCCTGAGTCGATGCGTATCACGTTGAACGGCAGATTGCAGCATGGCGTCACGGCAAAGGACATCACCTTGCGCCTTATCGGTGATCTTGGTGTCGATGGAGGAAAGTATCGCTCAGTAGAATTTACTGGGGATACGGTGGCAACCTTATCGCTGGATGAGCGCGCCGTTATTCCCAATATGATGGCAGAATTCGGCGCACAGAATGCCTATTTACCGCCCGATCAACGTGTGTTTGATTACCTTGAACAGCGGCGCACACGCGATTACACCCCTTTGTACCCTGATGCTGATGCTCTATACGATGAAGAAATTACGCTTGATGTCGCCGCGCTTGAGCCTCAGATTGCGCTGCCGCATATGCCAGAAAGTGTAGTAAACCTATCGGAAGCGCTAGGTCAGCCTGTGCAGCAGGCGTTTATCGGCACCTGCACCAACGGACGTTTAGAGGACTTACAAGCCGCCGCCGATGTACTGCGTGGGCGCAAGGTGCGCTGTCGCATGATCGTCATTCCTGCCAGTTCTCAAGTCTTGCTCGAAGCCACACGCAGGGGGTTTATCGAGACGTTGCTCGAAGCAGGTGCAACCATTAGCACGCCTGGCTGTGGTCCCTGTATGGGCAACCACATGGGCATTCCTGCGCCCAACGAAGTCACCATCAGCAGCGCCAATCGCAATTTTCGCGGACGCATGGGCACGCCCGATGCATCAATATATCTCGCCAGTCCTTACGTCGTCGCTGCCAGCGCCATTGCCGGAAAGATCGCTGACCCCAGGGAGTATTTATCATGAGCCAACACCGTGTCTGGGTTTATGGAGATAATGTCAATACGGATGTGATTTTTCCCGGTAAGTACACTTACACGCTGAAAACCCCGGAAGACATCGCCGCGCACGCTTTGGAAGACCTCGATAGTACCTTCGCCGCAAATGTAAAACACGGCGATGTGATTGTTGCAGGGCGCAACTGGGGTTGTGGCAGCAGCCGCGAACAAGCGGTCACTGCGCTCAAGTATTCGGGTGTTTATGCGATTATCGCGGAGTCATTCAGCGGCATTTACTTCCGCAACTGCATCAATCAGGGGATTTTGCCGATTGTATGCCCACAGCTAAACAACCTCGTGCCGACAGGCAGTAGCGTTACGCTTGATCTTGAGAATGCGCAAATTGTGGCAGAAGGACAATCATTTGTTATTTCACACTTGTCGCCTTCTGTACAAGCCATTATTGACACAGGCGGACTAGTGCCTATGCTCCATCAGCGATTTGCGGAGACAGCAAAGTGACTCATACAGTGACGTTGATTTATGGTGACGGTATCGGACAGGAAGTG
>CALMZT010000766.1 GCA_937870805.1 uncultured Chloroflexota bacterium | reverse complement strand
TGTTGAACCAACCAAGCTGACGCACGACGATGAAGTTTGGCAGCAGGAGCACCGGAAAAGGGATCATCAAGCCAATGAGGTAAATGAAGAACAGCGTGTTTCTGCCTTTGAAGCGTAAACGCGCGAAGGCATATGCCGCCAGCGACGAAACGAATAGTTGCAGCACCGTGACGGAAGTTGACACGATGAGGCTGTTCAGATAATAACGGTCAAAAGGCAGCGCAGTGAGCGCAGTGGAGTAATTGGAAATCATAAAGGTCGAAGGGATCAGACGCGGTGGATATTCACGCATCACATCAATGCGTGTTTTGAGTGACGTGCTCACCATCCACAGAAACGGAAGTGCCATGATGAACGCGCCGATAATCAGCACGATGTGTAATGTAAGACGCCCCCATTGAAGCGGCGGACGCTTGTGTGGTGATGTCACCATGAGTTTACTCCGTTTCGTAGTGTACCCAACGCCGCTGTAAAATGGTCTGTAAGATCGTTACGGCAAAGACGATGGCAAATAGAACCCAGGAAATCGCTGCTGCTTTGCCCATGCGCTGAAAATCGAACGCATTGTCATAGATGTACATCACAATCGCTGAAGATGCCAGCGCCACCTGATTCTGTGTGCTGGCGGTCATGATAAAGGGTTCAGTGAATAACTGGAACGCGCCGAGCATCTGAATAACCAGTAGAAAGAACGTCGTTGGACTGACCATCGGGATGGTGATATATCGCAGGCGCTGCCATTTATTCGCGCCATCTACCTCCGCGGCGTCATAGAGTGTTTCTGGAACTGCCTGTAACGCTGCCAAATAGATGACCATTGTGAAGCCCACATTTTTCCAAATGGTGAATATGGCAACGCTGATCATTGCCCAGCCGGGGAAAATGCCCTGACCGGGAGCGTTGAGAAAGTCGGGCGGCTCGATAGTTTGTACCCATTCAAGCAGCGAGGGTGAACCTTGCACAATGCCGAACCCAAGTAGGAATTCCTTGATCTGCCAAATCCACGACGGAATGACGCCTGTCTGCTGGTTAAACAGCAGGCGAAAGACCATCGCCGCTGCAACAGCGCTGGCAACAACTGGCATGAAATAGAGCATCCGATACAGCTTGAGTCCACGCAAGCCCGTGTTAAGCGCTAACGCCAGCAGCAGCCCAAGTGTTAACTGCACAGGGACAATCAGCGCGGTGTACCAGAAGGTGTTTTTCATCACCGTGCCGAACAGGGGGTCGTTGGTGAACAGTTCAAGGTAGTTGGCGGGTCCGATAAACTGAGGTGGGGTCAACAAATCCCACTCATGGAAGCTCAACGCGAAGGAAATTAGAATCGGCGTCAACACAAAGATCAGGAAACCAATCAGGCTGGGGAGGATGAAGATATAACCTTCAAACTGCTGGTCAGCACGCCACACACCTAATCCCAGTTTATATGCCAGCTTTTGGCGTAGTGAACCGGGCTGCACTTGCACAGCGGGAGAAGAAGCGTGTGTCACTCTTTCCATATTTGCCTCCGCCGTTCCTATCAAACGCGAGACTGAGATACACTCTCAGCCTCGTGTGTTTGAACATCATTTATTCATGTGGAGCTAACTGCTGCCATAGCCGCGTTCGGCGAGGTAAGCGTCGACATCCTCGCAGAGACCAGGCAGAACATCGGCAGCCTGTGCCTCACCCGCCCAAATCGCTGTCAAGACCGGGCTGATGATAGTACTGTTCAGTTCGTTCCAGTCTGCGAAGAACCCATTGCCATTGACGTTGACGGTTTCCGCTCCAATCAGCCACGCCTCTTTATTCTCTGGTGCACGATCCGGGTTCAGGAAGACTTCGGATTCTGCCCCTGAACGGGTGGGCGGGAACGCTTCACCCGTCGCAAAGTAGATTGCCTGACCGCCTTCGGGAGATTGCAGGAATTGCAGGAAGTCCCAGGCTTCTTCAGGATTATCGGTCACAGCGCTCATCACCCAGGCTGCACCCGATGCGCCACCTGCTTGACGTCCGCCGCTGGGTGCCATCGGTACGGGGGCGACATCGTAGTTGACGCCCGCTGCATTGAAAGCAGGTACACGGCTGGCATTCTGAATAATCATTGAGGCTTGCCCAGCGAGGAAAACACTCTGATCCCCGCCTGCTTGACTCAAATTGGCATCGCGCCACGCAATCTCGTCGTTCATCATGCCTGCGAAGAATTCAATGCCTTCCACAGCTTCTGGTTGGCTAAGCATACATTGAGTGGGGTTAAACATATCATCGAGGATCATGCCGCCATTCCCGCCAACCCAGTTGAAGTATTTCCCCCCTTCCATCGCCAGACCGTAGCGAGTAATGCGTCCACTAGCTTCCCTAATTGTTAGCGCATCGGCGGCTGCACGCAGGTCATCCCACGTCCATGTTTCATCAGGATATTCGAGTCCGGCAGCATCGAAGTCGTCTTTGTTGTAGTACAGAACTTCAACGGCGCTGTCACGCGGGAAGCCATAAACGGAGCCTTCAAAGGAGGTGCTGTCAATCGCGCCGGGCCAGTAATCGGTCAAATCCATTCCCGATTCTTCAATGAACGGATCGAGATTATTCAATACACCGCGCGAGGCATAGCTTGGCACGGGGAACAGGAAGAACACGTCGGGGATCGCGGCGGGGTCATCTGCCACGAATAACGTGTCCAGAAGCGTAAAATAATCCCCCCAGGGCTGTGACCAAAGTTCGATGGTGACATCGGGGTTCTGTTCCATATAGGCGTCAGCGACTAACTGATGGGTAGCGATTTCTTCCGGGCTGCCCCACATCCCCCAGAGCAGTGTTACTGGCTCATCCTGGGCGATGGCAACGCTGCCGAATACCGCAAATGCGACTAAGAGAACACAGAGGACAGAAAAATGCTTTTTCATACGTTTGCTCCTAAACAACTCACAAATCAGCTTTACTCTGTTGTCGATAACGGCGTTGCACTGACCTTTTGTTGATAAAAGCACTCCTTTCGCTACATCGATCTATTTTTACACCGGACCACCGCCAGCGCGTACCTGAAATTCGTTGTTTTCGGTGACTTTTACGGTTTCAGGCTTGGCGTTTAGCAGTTCGTCAAATAGTGGTAATTTTTCCGTTTGGACAGCATTTTCGGCGTAGAGATACATCGCAGCAGACCACGCTTGTTGATCGAAGCCCATCGGATGACCACTTTCACCGTGCATCCATTCGTTAAAGCCCCATTTGCCGTTTATACCCTCTTTATTAGCTTTCGCCAATGACACAAGTAACTGCTCAGCCTCGCTGTGTCGCTTATGGCGTACCAGTGCCGCAATGTGAAAGCCGCCGACCATCGGCCAGATACCGCCATTATGATACTGATGGGGAAAGTTCAGGTTGCGGCTGCGGTAGTAATCTCGCCAATCATTTTCACCGGGGTTAATTGGCGGATAGATGGCTTTACTCGGATATGGCTCAGCGATGCCGACCTGATACATGTAGCGAAGGATATGTTCACTGCGGTGATAATCAGCGACCCCTGTCAGGATTGCTAAGCAGTTCCCTAGTGTATCACACCAGTCACCATACTCACGGAACGCTACCCAGGGTAAATAATAGGGGCGGCTGGAAATCGTTCCAATGTTGTGATACAGCATGAACCATTCCAAACGAATGGCTTTTAAACGCTCTAAATGTTCCGCAAAGTGTTCAGCTACCCAGCAGCGATCAATCCACATGAGCAGGTTGATACGGTTATAGATTTCGGCTGAGTTTACACTGACTTGATGGAAGGGTGTTTCA
>CALMZT010000765.1 GCA_937870805.1 uncultured Chloroflexota bacterium | reverse complement strand
CGTAGTAGCCAATCGCGCGATATAAACCCGCGCGGCTGTTATACGCCGGGGCATATTCCGGCTCAAGTGTCAGCGCCTTTGTGAAGTCTGCCAGCGCCCTTTCAAACTGTTCCTTCTGTGTATAAGCTACGCCGCGACTGGTGTACACGCTGACATAATCAGGCACAAGCTGCAATGCTTTGTTGTAATTGTTAATTGCCTCGTCAATATCGCCCACGCGCCAGTGTGTCACCCCACGATCATACAATGCTTCGGCGCGCAGATGCTTTTTTGCGGGTACAGGGCGCTCTGCAAAGTCGCACATCTTCTTTTCGAGTTCGATGCGCTCCACATCCGACAGCGGTTTTATGGGAACAGTGGACGCAAGAGGGGACTTGAGCCGTTCACGCAGCGCGGGCAGCCCATCTTCAAGATGCTCATGATAGATGCGTATAGGCGAATACTGACGCAGCAGCGCCAGTTTGCCGCGCAGCATATGTTCGATGTCTTCAAAAACAAAGTCACGCACAATCAGCGGAATAATGTCCCGTCCCGTATCAATCGCGTATTCGATTTCCAGGCGTGTCCAGTCGTTTTTCTCGTACCAGCGTTCTGCCGCCGCTGGGGTCAACACAACCGCAAAATGCGCGCAGGCATCAATCTGTCGCAAAATAGCGCTATCCAGTTTGCCGCTGTCTACACGGCAGGGATCGATGTAAACCTCCTCAGGACGAAAGCCATTGGCGACCAAATCGTGGAAAATCGCAGACGCAAGATACAGGCTCACGTTGCGGCGGTAGCTGATAAAGACACTTTTATTGACGGATGACATGTAATGCAGTCCGGTTTTTTGAGGAAAAACTATAAAACATGTTATATGTGAAAAATAAATGCTGTCAATGAATCTTTAACAATTCAGGCGGGCTTTTACAACCCGCCTGAATCCATCGTTCAACTAATTTATAGGATATTTATCCGCCGCTGTCATTCGCAGGCACCGTGCCATAAGGCGGCGCACCTGTCGGGATGACAATCACGGCTCCGGCATTGATACCGCGCGAATTAGTGACATCATTCGCCTCCATCAGCGATTGCAGCGAGACATTAAACTGCTGTGCCACTCCATCCAGCGTATCGCCCGGCTGCATGATATACGTTTCGTTGCCGCCACCACCTACGCCTTGAAGATCAACGATCACGTTGCCATTTGCATCCACCGCCGGGAACTGACCATAGGCGGGTGCGCCATCAGGGATGATGAGCACCGTGCCAGCAGGCATCGTGCGCGAGTTGGTAATATTATTCACCGCGAGCAGATACTGATAGGAAACATTGAACTGCTGTGCGATTTCATCAACGGTATCGCCCGGTTGCATGACATAGGTATTTTCGCCACCACCGCCGACACCTTCCAGATCGACAATCACATTACCCTCAGCGTCTACGGGCGGGAATTCGCCAAAAGCAGGCGCGCCATCAGGGATGGTAATTACTGTGCCCGGCGGGATATTGCGTGTGTTGGTGATGTCGTTTGCCGCCTGTAGATACTCCACAGAGACATTGAACTGTTGCCCTACAGACTCTAAGGTATCGCCCGGCTGCATCACATATTGATTACCTGCTACCTGCCCACCACCGCTGCCATCGCTGCTTGCGCCTCCGGTGCCGGGAATTACGAGTTCAGTACCCACTTCGGGCGAACCCGTTAAGCTGCTGATGTTATTGGCTTGCAGCAAGTCCAACACATCAATGCCAAACTGTTCGGCAATGCTGCTGTAGGTATCGCCTTCTTGTACTACGTAGGTCGTGGAAGTCGCGCCGCCACCTTGCCCAAGATCAGCATTTGAACTACTGCCTTCCAACGGCGGGAACTGCCCGTATGGCGGAGCATCAGCCGGAATAACGATGACAGTACCGATAGGCAAATTGCGCGAATTGCCAATGTCGTTCGCCTGTAGCAGCGATTGCAGCGACACATTGAACTGCTGTGCAATCCCGTCCAGCGTATCGCCCGGCTGCATCACGTAGGTTTCTTCACCACCACCGCCCACGCCCTGAAGGTCGATAATCACATCGCCGTTCGCATCGACAGGGGGAAATTCGCCAAAACCCGGCGCGCCATCGGGGATGGTAATCACTGTGCCAATGGGGATAGTGCCTGTATCGGTGATGCCATTCACTGCCACTAGATAGGGGACGGACACGTCAAACTGCTGTCCGACTTCTTCCAGCGTATCGCCCGGCTGCATCACGTACTCACCGCCGACTGCTGCGCGTGGGGTAGCAGTCGGATCGCCCTGTTGGGCGGCAGCAGGTGTCATCGACATAAGCAGTCCGGCGATCAAAATGACACCCAAAATGAAAACCGTGAGATAGGGAACATAACGACGCATGGTATCGTCTCCCGGTAATGTGCATATAAATATTGTTCATAGCATAACACAAAATGACTAGCGCGTGGATAGCACTAATGGATGTTTACCAAACTCTATCCTTCGCCTGAGGTTT
>CALMZT010000764.1 GCA_937870805.1 uncultured Chloroflexota bacterium | reverse complement strand
CCGGCGTGCCGGTCAAATTCATTGGCACCGGCGAGCACTTGGACGCGCTGCAAGAGTTTCATCCCGAGCGGATGGCGCAGCGCATCCTGGGCACAGCTAGCGTCAATGCCGTGCGCAAAGTTGTCACTTCGCTCGTCAGCGGCGATGTGGCTGAGGGTTTGCACGAGATCAATGCTGCCGTTGATACAGGCAGCGATCCACGCCAGCTTGGTCAGCAGCTTGTCGAGCATTTGCGTGCTGTGCTGCTGGCGCAAACCGCGACACCCGACCTGATCGCTGCGTCACAAGACGAGCGCGCGATGTACGCCGCGCAAGCATCGAACCTGCCACGCGCCGCGCTGCTACGCGCAATCCGTGCGTTCAATGACGCAGTGAGCAATTATCGTGGCGGCTGGCAGCCACAACTCGCCCTTGAACTCGCCCTCGTGGAAAGCATTCGCGGCGAAGCCAAAGAAGAATCGTCGTCTGCGCCAGCCTATGCGACATCGCCCGATATTGCAGGCATGGTACGCCAGATGGTTGCCGAGCAGATGGCGCGGTTTTCTGCTGATCTGCCTACTCCGCCGCCACCTGTCGAAACACCTGCTAATCCGAGCGTGCCTGCTGTCATTGCCATCGAAGCTGTGCGGGATCGGTGGGATGAAATGCTAAAAGTTCTGTTCCAGCTTAACCGTAATGCGCCTGCCTTAGCGCAGCACTTTCGCCCCGCCCGTATTGATGGAAATGTGTTGACGCTTTCAACGCTAGAGCCTGCCCATCTTGACCCACTGCAAACGGGAGAACATGCGGCGAATCGCGTGCGTGTCATTGAGGCAGCTTTACAGCGTGTGCATGGGATTGTCCTACGGGTGAAGGTAACACTGGCAGAAAACCAGGAAGCGAGCACCGCCACTTCCAAAGGGATTGATGACCCGCTGGTACGTTTTGGCATCGAAGAACTTGGCGGCGAAATCAGGGAAGACCATTAGGTGCGCTTCTGGTAGAATTAAGTAACGCCAGGTACGCAGTTTTAGGAGTATAGATTATGACTAAAGGACCACGACGCCCACAGATGCCGCAAGGTATGGGCGGTAACATGGGCATGATGATGAAACAGCTCCAAAAGATGCAAGAAGATATGGAATCGGCGCGCGCAGCGCTGGAAACTGAAACGGTAGAGGTTTCTGTCGGTGGTGGTGCCATCACCATCGTCATCACAGGACATCAGCGCGTGCAGTCGATCACGCTGAACCCGGAAGTCATTGATACCTCTGATCCTGAATGGGTTACTGACTTGCAGGATATGCTCGTCGCCGCCGTCAACAGCGCGATTGAGCAAAGCCAGGCGCTGGCTGCCAGCCGTATGGAAGGTATCGCTGGCGGCTTGGATAATATTCCCGGTCTCGGCGGCTTACTCGGTGGCTAAAGTTCATTAGAAAGTGGAAAGTTAGAAGCCATCTGCGCTTTTGACTTTCCACTGTTGAACTGGAAAAATTATGACGACTCGTGCTACTCCTGAACCTGTATCAAAATTGGTCGAAGCGTTTTCGCGGCTGCCCGGCGTAGGACCGAAGACGGCTTCACGCCTGACGTATTATCTGCTGCGTGCGCCCGATGAGGTGTCGTTAACGCTGTCAGAAGCACTGCGTAACCTCAAGACGATGACCAAGTTGTGTTCCGTTTGCTTCAACATCACCGTAAATGACCCTTGCCCGGTATGCAGTGACCCGCAGCGCGATCAACGCCTGATTGCTGTCGTAGAAGAACCATTAGACGTGCTGGCAATCGAGCGCACAGGTGTCTACAACGGCACGTATCATGTGCTGCACGGCGCGATTTCGCCCGTGAACGGTATCGGGCCTGACGAGATTCGCATCAAGGAACTCGCTGCGCGTGTCGATAAAGGTGGCGTACTGGAAATCATCATCGCCACCAACCCCGGACACGAAGGCGACTCGACGGCGATGTACATCAGCACGCGCGCGCTGGCAAACAAAGGCGTCAAGATCACACGCCTGGCACGCGGCTTGCCCGTCGGCGGCGACATCGAATACGTCGATGCCGTGACCTTGATGCGCGCGTTGCAGGGGCGCAACGAAGTTTAGTCTCAATTGGAATACTTCCTGTTTCTGCTGGTTTTCGCAGGATTCCTGTTTTGGTTTGGCTTGCGTGACCCACAAAATATCCACAAAAGTCTCGTTGCTTTAGGTTCGACAGCCCTTGTTGTGATCTGCACATGGATGTTTCTTATCGGGCGAGACAATAGTTCATGGGCGTCCGTGTTCTTCGCTTTTTCGTCCATCATTGCTGTGCTTATAGGTTTACTGCTGGCTATAGGATTTAAAGGTAAACACAAGCGTTTTGCGCTCATATTTGCCCTTGCACTGCCGATAGGACTTTATGTAAGCATGGAGATAGCCAGATATACCGCGTAGAGACCCATCAAGTGAAATTTTTGCCTGCATCTAATGAAATCTTCGACATCCTCCCGCCTCTTATGTCATAATCTACGATATGCGAAATTTGAGAAGGCAGATTGACTT
>CALMZT010000763.1 GCA_937870805.1 uncultured Chloroflexota bacterium | reverse complement strand
CTACTACTTCGACGGGATCAAGACCTTCTTCGCGCCCGAATGGGGGTTCAAAACACGCGAATACTATCCCCCGCCTGACCCGGCCAATGCGCTCTTGAGCTTTGCCTATACCCTGCTGCTGAAGGATGTCGAGGCAAAAATCCAACTGGTCGGACTGGACCCCTATCTTGGTTTCTTTCATACGTTGGGCTACAGCCGTCCGGCTCTGGCGCTGGACGTGATGGAAGAATTTCGTCCAACCATTTCCGATATTGTCGTTCTGAATCTGGTACGCGGTGAGCAGATCACACTGGAGGACTTTGAACAGACCAACGACCCCGAGCGTCCTGTTCGTATGTCCCGTGAGGCAGTCGATAAGGTGGTGGCGGCTTACGAGCAGCGCCTCGAAGATCGCGTGTTTCACCCGCTGGCAAATGGACAGACCAACTACCGCCGTGCGATTGAATTGCAAGTGCGGTTGATGGCGCGGGTCGTTCGCCAGGAAGCCGATTCTTACGAACCGCTGGCGATGCGCTAGGAGAGCAGACTATGCCAAGGATGATTATTCTGGGGCGCGGCGGCGCAGTAGACGCGGATCGGGTTGTTGCCATCGCGCCGTTCAAGTCGAAACCGATTAAGCGACTGCTGGACGCTGCTGGTTCAGGCATGGTGTTAAATATGACCTATGGCTATTCGTGCCATTCCGTGATCTTGCTCGATAACGGCTACCTTGTTATCAACAGCCGCACGATGGAGGAACTGGCGCGAGTTTTCCACGATGGAAGTAAGGAGGAACTAAACAATGGCAGCCAACCGCCCTGGTGGTAACTACGAACACCTGCTGCTGTACGCCGATGGTTCGATTCAGCCGGAGCGAGCCGGGGCAGGCATGGTCGCGCTGGATCAATGGGGCAGTGTGGTTTATATCGCCAACCGTTCCCTGCCACCGATGACCAATAATGAAGCCGAATATGCCGGTCTGACTCTGGCATTAGAAGCGGCGATTGCGCTTGGCGGGCAGTTCGTGGAAATTCGCCTCGACAGCGAAGTAGTGGTCTATCAAATGATCGGACGCTTCGCTGTCAACAGCGCCGCACTAAAGCACTGGCATCAGCAGGCATGTGCGCTGGCACGGTCATTAGCGAAAGTACGCTATACCCATATTCCGCGTGAGTATAACGGCATCGCTGATGCGTTGGCGACGGAAGCCTCTGCCGGACGCAAATGGCGTATGGGAGGGATGGAGCATGTTTTGGATCGTCAGCTATGATATTCCCAACGACAAGCGCCGGGGCAAAGTCGCCAAAATTCTGGGAGGCTATGGACGACGAGCGCAGTACAGCGTCTTTGAGTGCGAAATCGATGATGAAAAACGGGAGAAACTGGAACGAGCGCTGCAACGAGAGATTGATGCGGAAGAAGACGACATTCGCTTCTATCCGATGAACCGCGCCGATCTGAAGCGGGTGCGCCTCTTGGGACGTGCCGAGCTTTACCGGGCGCGAGGCTGGTACATGGTATAGAATATGTTGGTATGGGGCTGCCTCAACCCCATATCAATCTTTTGATAACTCACTGTAGTGACCTCTGTGTATAAGGGATAATAAGATTATGACTGCCAAAGATCAAAAAAGCTTTTTCCTGGCGTTGTTTTCCCCAACACCTTTTCTCCTGCCCACTTACGCGGCAGGTGTCGTATTTATGACGCTGTTAGTAAATTGCCTCTTTGCGATACTTACGGGAACCATCACGACACAGGGCATAATATTAGTGCTCGCGGTAGGTATCCTCTCGCTTGCTATAGCATACTGGGCTTGGACTAAACAGAAAAGTTTCACATTCCATTGGGCTGAGGGTAAATTGTTACCAAAATACAAAGGTCTGGTTGTCATTCTCAGCACCCCGGATATAGTTAAACAACTTCTAAAGCACCATAGCAGTGAACTACAGCATCTTTGGATAATTACAAACTTTGAAAACAGAGCTTATTCGCACTTTCTGAGTGAAACGCTTCCTGCCATGAGACGTGAACTTGAAGAACAAAATTTGAAAATGAATTTCTTTCCACATCCCATTCACTTTGATCAGTCAAAGTCAACCGACGCAAAGAATGCATATCTCGCCACGAAGCAGGCATTTGAACAAGCATCAAAGGAATTTGGATTACAGTCATCGGACATAGTTGCCGATATTACGGGCGGAACCAAGGAAATGACTTCAGGGATGGCGTTAGCATGTACTCTATATAATTGGTCTATGTCATACGTCCGAAGCAGCTATGAGTGGAGTGAAAATGAGAAAAAGAACATAAGAGCGCCTGGAACGGAGGAGGTATTAGAATTGGATGTAAGTTTTATCCCACCGATGTCTGCTACAGACTCCACTCCTTAACAGCCGCGCGCACAGTTTCGGAGTGAAACAGGTTATGTTGCTCAAGGAGGGTCAAACTTTCCTGAGCGTGGGTGAGGGCTTCAGCCGCGTTTCCGGTTTCGTAGAGCAGCACAGCATAGTTGAACAGTGTGCCTGCAAGCTGCTCCTCGTCGCCGATGTCGCGCCACATTGCAATCGCTGCTTTGAACAATCCCGCCGCACGTTCCCAATCATGATAGCGTGCGGTGTGCAGGGCGGTTTTAGCTGTGACTTGGGCATGAAGGTAACGATTATCGAGCGGCTCGATAAGTTCTGTCGCCCGTTTTAACGCCTGGAATATACCCTCAGTATTCCCCTGAGCGTGCAGCAGATCAGACAAAAGCATCAGCGATGTAGCGATACCGCGTGGATTACCATGATGTTCGTCAATCACAATGGAGCGCTGGCACAAAGCAAGCGCCTGTCCGATATGATCCATGCGGTGATGTGCGACGGCGGCATTGAAGCAAATCACTGCCAAGCCGGGATGATCTGGCTCATCAGCATACAGGTCGATGATGAAATCATAAATATCCAGCGCGTCCTCGTGTTCACCCAACGCATCGAAACCGCTGGCAATCGTGTTCAGAATCACCAGGTCGATCTTTTCGCCCGTTTCTGCCTCATGTTCGAGAAAATAG
>CALMZT010000762.1 GCA_937870805.1 uncultured Chloroflexota bacterium | reverse complement strand
CCAAATGAAAAGAGACTCATATGAGTCTCTTTTTTGAGTGTCGGGGCAGCGGGATTTGAACCCACGACCTCTTGCACCCCATGCAAGCGCGCTACCGGGCTGCGCCATGCCCCGTGATGAGTGACAGTATAGCCGACAAGCAGACCCGCTGCAAGCCCAAAGTCTCGTGGCAGACAGTGTTGCAAGCCGAACACTGCATATCAAAAACTTACATCAATTCCACCAGAATTATTGATTAGGGGGAAGGCAGGCTCTATACTTAAGCATGATGAGTTATTAGAGAATAGAAGGCTATGGAAAAGCTAACACCAACGGTCAAGCTGACATCATTAGCGTCGTGCGCGGGTTGAGCTGCTAAACTCGGTCCACGCGACCTGGCGCAGGTTCTGCGTCCGTTACATGGCTTGTTTCCAACTGAAGATTACCAAGCGCTGCTCATCGGGCTTGCCGAGCCGGATGACGCTGCCGTTTATCAATTGGACGACGAGCGTGCCATCATCTCGACAGTCGATTTCTTTCCCCCTGTCGTGGATGATGCATATTCATTCGGCGCGATTGCGGCTGCTAACGCCCTGAGTGATGTTTATGCAATGGGTGGCGAACCGCTGATGGCAATTAACCTTGTTGCCTTCCCGGATGGTTTGGGCATGGAGCTTTTGACAGAGATTTTGCGTGGCGGCGCGGAGAAAGTGCGTGAAGCGGGCGCAGCGATTGCAGGGGGGCACACTGTTACCGACAAAGAGCCGAAATATGGGCTTGCGGTTACAGGTATGGTACATCCCAAGCGTATCCTCACTAAAGGCGGCATACAACCGGGTGATAAGCTGATTTTGACGAAGCCCTTAGGTACAGGTGTGGTGACAACGGCGTTGAAAAATGGGAAAGCAGATCAAAAACACGTCGATGCGGCTGTTGCCAGTATGAGCCGTCTCAATCGAATGGCGGCGCAGTTGGCGCAGAAAGCGAGTGCTCACGCGGCGACGGACATTACTGGCTACGGTCTGCTAGGGCACGCGCACGAGATGGCACATTTAAGCAGCGTAGACTTGCACTTCAATTACAGCGCCTTCCGCTGGCTGCCGGGCGCGCAGGAATATGGCACACAAGGTATTTTCCCCGGCGGCATGGGGCGTAACCGGGATTACTTTGCCCAATGGGTTGAGTTTGATCCGAGTCTGAGCGACAATGAACAATGTTTGCTGTTCGATCCGCAAACCTCTGGCGGTTTGTTAATTGCTGTGCAGACAGAGATCGCCGAGGGTTTGTGTAGTGACTTGATTGCTGCTGGTGACAACGCTGTGATTGTGGGCGAAGCAGTAACGGGCACAGGAAACCTCTCTGTCGCTCTCTAAAAGCTATTCAGGAGAAACTTATGTCTACAGAAAAGGCTGCGGGCTCTTACGGTTTCTGCACAGGACTTTTTGTGACTCGTAAGGCAGGGGGCGAGTCGCTCATCATCGGCGGCGTTGCTGAAGACTCAACACGTTGGACGCGAGTATTAGCGCAGCGTGCAGCGCAAATCATTTGGTTGCAATTGGGTAAATTCCTTTTTCCTGAGCAGACTGCTGAAGCCACCGCCTTCGTTGCTACAGCGCCCTTTCGCAATGCCGATGCCCCTACAATCACTTCCCATGCTGCTGTAGACCAACTTGAGAATGGGAATTATCAGCTTCACGGTTGGGCTGGTGAAAAGGAATGGAGCGCCCACTTAAGCGAAGAAGAAGCCAAAGCATTCTGGACAGTGCTTGATAAGGCGCTGTATCCCTCCGGTTTACAAGGAAAAAGCCAGCAACCCGGATCATAATCCCTTATCTTGCTTCATAAAGTGACAGAACCAACGTCTTATTTTGCTTTCAAGTGAAATTTGTACTACTATCCTTGAGAGTACTTCGTTTGATTCAGGTTAAGGAGCATTGGATGAGTACAAACCCGCCCCCTGTGCCAAAACCTTCTTCGGCAGGAACTGGCATCTCTGCTCTTGCTAAAACAAGCTCGTCTTTTGTCAACTTGCGTAATGGACCCGGCACAAACTATACCGACATCGGCGACATCCGCCACAATACCGTTGTGACTTATTATCCATCCACTCGCACATCGGACGGCTGGGTTTGGGTTGAGCAAACGGGCAGCGGTGGTTGGGTGTCCACCAGTGTTGTCAGCTTTGAACCGACCACGACAACGCCGACACCTAGCACACAACCCGCAACCCCTTACGATGGGAAAATTGGTATCTGGCATTGGAAAGGTCAAGCTGTCCCCGAAAAAACCATTGATGAGTTAGCTGCTAACATCAAGCGTGCTGCGCCAAATGTTAACCAGATCTGGGTGAAAACGAACGATGGTTCAGATTGGCAAGGACGTTTTGACTCTGGCAACATGGCGATTAACGGACCAGAGGATGTCGATAAGTGGGTACAAACGCTTACCCGATATAATCTTGAATTTCATGCCTGGTGCGTGCTGAAAGGTGCCAATGTGACCGAAGAAGCCAATGTCGTTATTCAAGTCTGCTCACGCATAGGTGTGCGCTCAATGGTT
>CALMZT010000761.1 GCA_937870805.1 uncultured Chloroflexota bacterium | reverse complement strand
TTAGCGGCAGAATATCCTGAAGTGCGTGTGATTCACCATGAAGGCAATCAGGGCTATGGACAGGCGCTGCGCACAGGCTTTGCCAATGCCAGCAAAGACATTGTGGCTTACACCGACTGCGACGAACCTGCTGATTTGTGGTTGTTCGCCGCTGCCCTCACCCATATGGAAGATTCCAAGATTGATATGGTGATCGGTTATCGGCTCAATCGTTGGGATGGTATACGCCGTTTCATTTACTCCAAAATTTACAATGGACTCGTGCGTTTCCTCTTCGGCGTAAAGGTGCGCGACATCAATTTCTCATTCAAGCTGATTCGCCGCGAAAAACTCAAGCTGCTGAACTTAGCCGCAGGCTCGGTCTTCATCGACGGCGAGCTGCTGGCAGAAGCGGTGCGTAATAAAGTGCGTATCTTCCAGATGCCCGTGATTTATCAGCCGCGCAAGCATGGCGTCTCGAACTTCAATTCGGTGCGTGCTGCAACCTATACCTTTGAAGAGATCTGGGCATACTGGCGGCGGCGTCAGTCGATCTTCATGGCGCAGATGTCACACCAAAAGGTCTAGCGCTTGTGGAGCCAGTTGCCTATGAAACCATGCACGCTCTGCAAGAGAAACATTGGTGGTGGCGAGGAATGCGGCGTCTCTATCAGGGGACGCTGCGTCATTTTCAGCCTGTAGCCAAAGGCAGCGTACTTGATGTAGGCTGTGGTTTTGGCGCGAATCTCCCTGTATTAAGCAAACAAGTGGCGCAGAATGGCTTGCTTGTGGGGGTTGATGCTTCCCATGAGGCATTAAGCGCTATCCCGCGCCGTGCTGGTCTGATGTTGGTGCAGGCACACGCCGACGCGCTGCCTTTCCGCTGTGACAGTTTTGACACTGTAGCGCTGCTTGCTGTCATCGAACACGTTGAACGTGATGATAAGGTGGTGCAAGAGTCCTATCGCGTGACGCGCGCAGGTGGCTTGCAGATTCTACTCACGTCAGCGTTTATGCTGCTGTGGAGTCACCACGATACGGCGAACGAACACCGCCGCCGCTACCTTGTTTCGCAAGTTGACAAATTACAACGTGCTGCTGGCTGGCGCGTGCTGCGTACTGGCTACGTCAATACTGCGATCTTCCCCGCAGTGGCGCTGGTTCGCCTGTGGCAGCGACGGTCACGCCCACCGGAGAATGCGGCGTATGATATGGGTCCTAACACGTATCCACTTAACAGAGTGTTAGAAGGATTGCTGAGTTTAGAAGGTTGGCTGCTGCGACGTGGTATGATCATGCCCTTTGGTGTTGATCTCTTCAGCGTGGCGGTGCGCGACCATGACTCTCAATGAACTGCTTGCCTGTTATCCAACCTTGACCTTACTGCAACGCGCCCACATGACGATTCGCTGGCTGGTGTGCCCGCTGCGCCGTATTGCCCTCTACGTACCACAAAAAGGCGTAATTGTCGATTTGGGCTGTGGGCACGGTTTGTTTTCGTTGTTCCTGGCACGCAGCGCCCCCACACGCGCGGTGATCGGCATGGAACTTGACCAGGAGAAACTCAAGCTGGCGCAAACCCTGAATCAGCGCAATCTGCGCTTTATCGCCGGAGACATCGCCAGGCAGGACGATTTACCCCTCGCTCAGGTGATGACGATTATCGACGTATTCTATCTTGTGCCCTATGAAGCGCAGGAACGGTTATTGGAATTGTGTCGGCAGCGGTTAGCGCCCGACGGCATCATTCTGCTTAAGGAAATGGCAGAAGCACCACGCTGGAAAGTGTGGCTGAACTGGTTAGAGGAAACCTTAGCGGTGCGCGTGCTGGGCATCACCGAAAGCACCGAGAAGCACTTTTACTTTCGCCCGCGCGCCGAATGGGTGGCGCTGTTTGAGAAACTGGGCTTTACCGTAGAAGTCATCCCAATGGACAAAGGTTATTATCACCCGCACGTCGTATTCGTGGCAACGCTAAATCACAAGTGATTCCTTCGCCAGCAGCGCACGTGCCTCATCCAGCGAAGGGGCAAAGGCGTGCATCTCGGCGATTTTGGGGTTCACTTTGGATGCCATGCCGAACAACGTGCGGCTGAACATGCTGCCGCCAACGCTCACCGTTTTTCCTGCGTTGGGTGCTGTCCTACGCCAGATAGAGATCATGTGCGACATGGCGTTCGGCGGGGTATGGCGTCGGCTGATGTCGTCGAGCGGGTGAAGAATGAAGTAGACTTTGTGAGGAGTGGTGCTCAGTAGGATTTTGGCGATATTGTATGCCGCATAAAATTCATCCCACGTCCAGCGCCCGGTAAAATCATAGCGTAAAATTGTTTTCTGGGGATTATCCCATTGTACCTGGACACCCATTGTAAGATCCTTTATTTATATTACGCAATACTTCAGATTATTCTATAACGATTTGTTGCAATATTAGATTAGAATACTGTGACATTATCTCAACTATTCAAACTACCATGACAATAGACAATACCTTCGCCAATTAAGCGGCGAAACGGTCAAGACGGCGAACGCGAATGCCGCTGAAGGCGGTAAGGCGCT
>CALMZT010000760.1 GCA_937870805.1 uncultured Chloroflexota bacterium | reverse complement strand
GCCGACGAAAACGATCTGCTGGCGTTCGGCAATATGAGCGACCAAAACGAACTCGCGCCGGATAATGTCGTCACGGGTCCCGTGTGGAACATGGAGCCGACAGTGCAGTACGTCATCGAACAGGTGGCGGGCGGTACGTATCGCGGGCAAGACCTGAAAGACTTCTCCATGATGGGACAAGGGGGTGCAAGCCTCGCTCCATTCTATGATTTTGAGGATACGCTCGACCCTGAACTGCTGGAATTGATCGAAACGCGCCAGCAGGAAATCATCGACGGGCTGTTCCGCGTGCCGATTGACGAAAACACTCCTGAAGGCGCTGTCGTGCCCGAAGAAGCCGAATCCGGCGCTTAAGCAGTACATTGTAGGGGCGCACGCTGTAAGCGAAGCGGCGTGTGCCCTGATATTGATAACAAATGAACCAAAACACCACCCCCATCGTTGCAATGGCGAACATCAGCAAACGTTTCGGCACGCTGCTGGCGAACGATCATGTTGATTTTGAAGTCGCGCCGAACGAAATACACGCGCTTCTGGGTGAAAATGGCGCGGGCAAATCCACGCTGATGAAAATTCTCTACGGGCTGTATCAACCCGATGAAGGCGAAATCCGTGTCGAAGGACAGCCTGTGCGCTTTGAAGCGCCGGCTGATGCGATTGCCAAAGGTATCGGCTTCGTCTCGCAGCATTTTTCGCTTGTACCCACGTTCACCGTCGCAGAAAATGTCGTGCTGGGTTATGAAGGCGGCGCAGTTCTCAATCAGCAGCAGATGTATCAAGCCGTTACCGATCTGGCGAAAAAGTACGGCTTCGGCATCAATCCCGCTGCTGTCGTGCGCGATCTGTCGGTGGGGCAGCAGCAGCGCATCGAAATCCTCAAGGCGCTGTATCGCAGCTGCCGCGTGCTCATTCTCGACGAACCAACGGCGGTTTTGACTCCACAAGATGTCGAAAGCCTGTTTGCCATTCTGCGTGAACTGCAACAGAAAGACCTTTCCGTCATTATCATCACGCACAAGCTGGAAGAAGTCATGAACATCAGCCAGCGCGTGACGGTTTTGCGCATGGGCAAAGTGGTTGCACGCGAATCTACAGCAGCCACGACCCCACAGGACTTGGCGCGCGCAATGGTGGGACGAAACACGGTTGCCGTCGTGCGCAACGTGGAGCATCAACCCACGCCGACGGTGAAACTCGCTGTCGCCAATCTGCATGTGACCGACAAGCGGCGTGTGGAAGTGCTGCGCGGCGTGTCCTTTCAAATCCATGAGCGTGAAGTCGTAGGTATCGCGGGCGTGGCAGGGAACGGGCAAAGTGAACTTGTCGCCGTGCTCAGCGGGACGTTGAAGCCCACTGAGGGACAGATGCGCGTGAACGGGCAGCCTGTGCAGTTGGGAAGCCCCCACGATTTCCACCGTCATAAAGTCGCGCGCATCCCCGAAGATCGCCTCAAAGGCGTCATCAGTGATTTGAGTGTGGCTGAAAATCTGGTGCTGGAACAGCTTGACGACTTCACCGCTGCCGGACATCTTAACCATCGCCAAATCCAGGACCTTGCGCGCCAGCTGATCGCTGATTTTCAGATCAAGGCGCGCCCCGAAGATCGTATCGGCACGCTGTCGGGCGGCAATATCCAGAAAGTGATTCTCGCGCGCACACTGTCACGCGAACCAGAGGTGGTCATCGCAGCACAGCCCACGCGCGGCTTGGATGTGGGCGCGACGGAATATGTACATCAAGTGCTGCTGGAACAGAAGCAGCGCGGTGCAGGTGTGTTATTGATCTCGGAAGATTTGGATGAAACGCTGCTGCTGAGTGATCGTATTCTGGTGATGTACAACGGTCAAATTGTCGGTGAGTTCGCGGCGGCAGAAGCAGATGTTGAACAGATTGGCTTGCTCATGACAGGGGCGACGGTGAGTGAAAAGTTAAATGTGGAAAGTGAAAAGTAGAAAATAACGAATGGTAGCGTGCTTGGTGCCGCCGCAGGCTAAAGCCGTGTGGCTACGTTTAAGATAGCCTTGAAGCCCGCTGAAGGGGATTGCTCTGGTATAGAGTTGTCCTCAATCCAATGCCTTTAGTGCGCTTTCAATTTTTTCGATCAACCGGGTGCTTTAGCTTGAAGCGAATATGATTGTAAATATACGTTTGATGGCAAATAAAACACTTACATTACAGCGTGCATTAAAGGTTCAAAAGAACCGCAAATAGATTGTCTTTTGTGCTATCCTTGCTTAAACATATGTCCAAAAGGATGTTTATGCTCAAAAAATAGGCTTTATGCAACTGTTGCCGCAAAAACAGCCTCACAATTTGCAGCAATCGCTTGTTTCGCCGCCGCCGCAATTTCACATCAAGCCTATATATTTAGATTTTTGTTATTGTATACCCTCATCCTACCATTGAATCAAGCGCTCAATTAGGAAAAATGCATGAAAAATGAATCGGCTGTCCTACGGGTTCAGAGCTAGAGGAAGACGTACCTTATAAGGATGGATGCTCTGAGGTGCGGCGTTTGTTTTGGAAGCTGTCGATGAAAGCCAGCGCTTCTTCCATCGAACGCACGATGCGCTTGCGGTCTTGTCCCGGCGTGATTTGCATCGCCGTGCGTACCATACTCTCCTGATAAAACGTTTCGACAATCAATGCGACGGCGTGGTTGCTGAAGTCATCTTTGCGATTGAGCTGCGTGCTTTTTTGCTGGACAATTGCCAGATTGCCCAAATTAAACTTTTTGACGGGGCGGAAATCGTAGATCGAGCCGCGTGAACGCCCGACCTCTTCGGGGGTCATGATGCGGTTCGCCCATTCGTAGACGGCTCTGGTGCTTTCGGGAGTGAGCGTTTCGGTATATTTGATAAAGACGAGGCGCTGTTCTTCGTCATAGTAAGCAGTGACTTCCTCAGTTTCCAAACGCTCGTACACCACAACAAACTCCTTAAAACAGCCCCTACAGTAAAATGCGGAGTCGTCTCACGCGAACATCATGGCAATCTTAACATTAAACCGCCCATGTTGTCGAAAGGAATAGGCTATAATCCAGATGTTCTAATTTTGCATGATAGACCCCATTGAGATTGTGAATATGTCTGATTTTGTACATCTGCACGTCCATACTGAATACTCGCTGTTGGACGGCTTAAGCCGTATTGACCAACTTGTCGCGCGCGCCAAAGAACTGAATATGTCCGCTGTTGCGATTACCGATCACGGTACGATGTTCGGTGTGATCGAATTTTTTGATGCTTGTAAGGACGCAGGTGTGAAGCCTGTGATCGGCGTCGAAGCGTATCTGTCGCGCCGTTCGATGCGCGATAAAGACCCGAAGCTCGACAAGAAACCCTATCATATGCTGCTGCTGGCACAGGATATGGATGGCTACCACAACCTGCTGAGGATCGCCAGCGATTCGCAGCTTGAGGGCTATTATTATCGACCACGTATCGACAAAGCCTATTTGCGCGAACACGCCAAAGGACTCATCGCCACCAGCGGCTGCCTCGCGGCGGAAATTCCATCAATGGTGATGGCGGGACGCGGCGAAGAAGCGATGCAGATGGTGGGGGAGTATCAGGACATTTTCGGTGTCGATAACTTCTATTTGGAGTTACAGCAGCATCGTATTGAAGAACTCGATGTGCTGAACAAGTGGCTGGTGGATTATCGGCAGGCGCGCCACACGAACATTCAGTTGATTGCTACGAATGATGTGCATTACGTGATGGAACAGGATTATGACCCGCACGACACGCTGTTATGTATCCAGACGAGCGCGCTGAAAAGTGAAACTGATCGGCTGCGCATGACCGACCCCAGCTATCACCTTACCTCGTCGGAGGAGACGTGGCACAACTTTACGTGGCTGCCAGAAGAGATGCGCAAGGAAGCCATGTTCAATACGCTCAAAGTTGCCGAGATGTGCAACGTCGATCTGAGCACGAAGGGTTATCATCTGCCTGTGTTCCCTGTACCGCAAGGGTACACCAGCACGTCGTATCTGCGTTATTTGTGCGAGAAGGGCTTGCAATGGCGCTTTGACAGCCGCGCCGATGAGCCTGTGCTCGTAGATCGACTCAATCACGAATTGAACATTATCCGTGATATGGGCTTCGAGACGTACTTTTTGATCGTGTGGGACTTGTGCCAGTACGCGGTGTCGGCGGACATCTGGTGGAACGTGCGTGGTTCGGGTGCGGGCAGCCTTGCGGCATACTGTTTAGGTATCACCAAGATTGACCCCATCGAGAACAATCTGCTGTTCGAGCGCTTCCTCAATCCAGGGCGCGTGAGTATGCCCGACATCGACATGGATTTCCCTGATGATCGGCGCGGCGAGATGATTTCGTACACGGCGCGCAAGTACGGCGAAGATAAAGTCGCTGCCATTATCACCTTTGGAACGCTGGGACCGAAAGCGGCGGTGCGTGACGTGGGGCGTGCGCTGAACGTCGAGAAGGGTCTGGTAGATCGTGCGGCACGGTTGATCCCGCAAGAACCAAAGCCCAAGCCGCTGATGGAATATGTTGAAGCTAATCCTGAACTGAAAGATCTGTATGTGAGCGACGCGGAAATTAAGAGCGTGATTGATACCTCAGTTCACTTACAGGGTGTCAGCCGTCACGCCTCGATTCACGCCGCAGGTATCATCGTTGCCGATAAGCCGCTGGTGGAATACGTGCCGCTGCATCGCCTGACAGGTACGAACCCCAGTAAAAAAGCGAAGCAGCAGGATGAAGGCGGTGATGCCAGCCAGATGGCTGCGGATTTAGAGTTTGCGCTAAAAGCTGCGACACAGTTCCCGATGGAAACGTGTGAAGCACTGGGCTTGCTGAAGATCGACTTTCTCGGCTTGTCCACGCTGACGAGTTTGCGTAAAGCGTGCGAACTCATCGAACACTATCACGGCGTTCATTATGACATGGACAACATTCCGTATCGCCACGACCACATCCCTGACGAGGAAACGCGCAAGCTGCTGGATGAGGCGTATAAGCTGATGGGGCGCGGGCAAACGGTGGGCGTGTTCCAGTTTGAAGGCGCGGGGATGCGGCAAATGCTGCGGGACATGCGCCCAACACGCTATGAGCACATCGTCGCGGCTGTGTCGCTGTATCGTCCGGGTCCGATGGAGTTTATTCCACTGTACAACCGTCGTATGCGCGGCGAAGAACCTGTTACCTACAAGCATCCGAAGCTCGAACCTATACTAGCTGAGACTTACGCTATTATTACCTATCAAGAACAGCTCATGCAAATCGCCAGTGATCTTTTCGGTTATGAACTTTTTGAGGCTGACTTGATGCGCCGCGCCGTTTCCAAGAAGAAAGCAAAAGACCTGATGGAGCATAAGGCGATTTTCATGGAGCGCGGTCCAAAGTATGGTATTGATGAGCAAACGGCAGAAGCAATTTTCGATGAGATTGAGTTCTTCGCCAATTACGGCTTCAACAAGTGTGTGACTTACAATACTCTTATCGTAGATGCTGCCACAGGGCGACTTGTGCGTGTAGGTGATTTAGCAGAAGGCAAAGTACATGTTCGACAAACACTTACTTGTACCCTACTTGATGATGAAGCTGATGAGATGGTGCTGTTATATGGTAATGTCACTGCTGTCTTGAATAATGGTATCAAACCAGTCTATCGCTTGAAAACAGCCTTAGGTCGAGAAATTGAGGCAACAGATAATCATCCTTTCTGGACATTGAATGGTTGGCGTTTACTTGGCGAACTGAACCTAGGAGATAGAGTAGGCGTAGCTGGTTTTATACATAGTCTAGGTAAAAAAGAAGGATTGACCCAAGACCAGGTAATCGCCTTGGGGCGTACTTTGGCTGCTGCTGATTCTGATGCAATCATACCCAATGAAGTCTTTGAGTTAGATCAGTATCAGCTTGGGATTTGCCTCGCAGAACTGCGTGACCCAGAAAGATTCGCTAACGATGAAGAAGTGTATATTACTTCATCACCTGATATCGCTCGTCAACTTCAACATTTGTTATTAAGGTTGGAGACGATTGCGTGCGTAGAATACAACGATACAACCCGACAATATGAGGTAAGCCTCTTAGATCGTTGGTATGATTATTCTCATAACCACATCTACTATGACGCTATCGTCTCCATCGAATACATTGGTGAGCAGCCAACCTACGATTTGACGATTGAAGGCACGCACAATTTTATTGCCAATGATATTCTGGTGCATAACTCACACGCGGCGGATTATGCTTTTGTCGCTATGCAATCGGCGTTCCTCAAGGTGCATTATCCCGCCGAGTTCATGACGGCGCTGTTGATTGTCCACAGCGATGAAGCGCCCAAGATTGCGAACTTCTTAGTCGAATGCCGCGAGATGGATATTCCCATCCTGCCGCCGGACGTGAACTACAGCAACTTGAACTTTGACATTCAACCGCTGCCCGATGGCAAGCGCGGCATTCGCTTCGGCATGATCGGCATCAAGGGGGCAGGCGAGGCGGCACTCAAGTACATTATTGATGCGCGCGTCGAGGGCGGCGCATTCCGCGATCTTGAAGACTTCTGCCGCCGCGTGGATTTGCGCGCGGTGGGCAAGCGCACACTGGAAAGCCTCGCTAAGGTCGGCGCGCTCGATTCGTTTGGTGATGTGAGTTTGCCCGAAGAAGATCGTCGTGTGCAGATTGTGGAGGCGGTTGAGCGCATGGTGCGCTTCAGCCATGACGAAGCTGCGGCGCAAAAGGTCGGGCAGATGAGCATCTTCGGTGAAGCAGTGCAGATGAAGTCCGATTTTCTGCAACCGATTCCGAAAGACAAGCACATTACACGGCGCGAAATGCTGAAGTGGGAAAAGGATTTGCTTGGTTTGTATGCTACCGGACGCCCCGCAGACAAGATCGCGGGCGAACTGCAAAACGCGGGTACGGTGCAGATCAGCGAACTCAAGGAATCACCACAGATGCAAGACAAAGCGGTACGCATTGCGGGTGAAATCGTCAACATTCGCAAAATCGTGACCAAAGATGGCAAGATGATGGCAGTCGCGCAAGTGGAGGACTGGCATGGCACAGCAGGGGTGATTGAAGCTGTGTTCTTCCCGAAGATGTGGGATAAGTTTGGGGTGTTGATCGAACCCAGCAACGTGCGCATTTTTTCTGGCAAGTTCGATATGAAGCGCGGCGATCCACAGATCATCGTGGAAGGCGTGTTTACCAACGCGACGGCGCTCACATCAAGCGATGCGTACTCCATGAATAACCAGAATGTGATGCCTGCGTGGGCGGAAGATGTGGCGCACAATAATGGCACAAGTTTCGATGAACCACCGCCACGCCACTATGATGACCATGACATGCCGGACTACGACGACATGGGCGAAGTTTCTGTGCCCGCTTATGTGACACCTGCGCCTGTGCAGGAAGTTGTCATCCCGGCGACACAGGGCGCAGCAGCAATGCCCGCGCTGCCCGCTGAACCACCGCTGGTGACATTAACGACGCCGCAGGTAGAGACGATGAGGCATAACGGCACAACACCCTGGATGAAGGAACTTGACCAGCAAGCCGATTGGTGGCTGATGGTATATCTACCACGTTCTGACAGCGACGATAAAGACCGCCGCGTGTTCCGCAAGGTGCATTGGACACTTAGCTCATATCCTGGCAAAGACCGCTTTACGATTGTGCTGGAACAGCAGAATCCAAAAAAGCCGCTGGAAATGCACTTCCCTCATCACCGCACGCATTACTGCGAAGCGCTGGTCAAGGAACTGATCGCGTTGGTCGGCGAGCAGAACGTCGAAATCTTCGAGCGTCCACACTAGAGGAAAGTTGAAAGCAACGAGCAATGAGCAATGAGTTAAGAGTATAGCAAAAGGAGCGTCACAGTAGGTTGGCGCGGAAATCTCATGATTTGGGCGAATTCATGTGAGAAGCCGATCATTGCTGTGGTTTTTACTCGCTGCTCACTGCTTTTCACTCATTGCTGTGTTTACTGTGCATGTTCGCTGTGATCTTTGTACGCTGTGACGGTTTGAATCCGCTGCGGATAAGAATTACAATTGCGCCGATTTTGTCGGATGTGTAGGAGTACAAGCGGATGAAGCGAGTCGCTGTCATGACCAGCGGCGGGGATGCGCCGGGGATGAATGCCGCCATACGCGCGGTGGTACGAACAGGGCTTCAGCACGATGTGGAAGTATATGGTATCCGTCAGGCGTACAGTGGCTTGCTGGCGGGCGATTTTGAACTGCTTACCAGCCGTGCTGTGAGTGGTATTTTGCAGCGCGGCGGCACGATTTTACAGACGGCGCGCAATGAAGAATTCAAGACTGCGGTGGGGCAGAAGAAAGGTCAGCGCCGCCTGAACGAACACAACATCGAAGGTGTGATCGTGATTGGTGGCGATGGCAGCCTACGTGGGGCGATGGCATTAGAAAGACTTGGCGTGCCTGTCGTGGGTATTCCTGCCAGCATCGACAACGACATCTGGGGCACAAACACCAGCATCGGCGTCGATACCGCGCTTAACACGATACTCGATTCGTTGGACAGGCTGCGCGACACAGCGACCTCACATAATCGCGCGTTTCTGATCGAAGTGATGGGGCGTAACTGTGGTTATCTGGCGCTGATGTCGGGCATTCTCGGCGGCGCAGAGATCGTCATTACGCCCGAAAAGCCGGTGACGATGGAAGAAGTAGCGCAGGCATTAGATGACGCCTACGTGCGCGGCAAGTCACATGCGATTGCCGTGATTGCCGAAGGCGCGCCGTTTCGATGCACCGAACTCGTGGATTATCTCAACGATCATAAGACGATTGGCTTTGAGATGCGCCTGACGATTCTGGGGCATATCCAGCGCGGCGGCAGCCCGACGGCGTTTGATCGTTTGCTGGCGACACGTTTTGGCGTCGCGGCGATGGAAACCCTGCTGCGCGGCGAGAGCGGCTGTATGGTTGGGTTGGATGGGCGCGATGTGCATACCGTGCCGTTGGCAGATGTGACGACGAAGATGCGCGAGATCGGCGATAATTGGTTTCGCCTGGCGCACATTTTGTCACGGTAATCAATTGGGGCGGTGTACCCCATCCACTACGCCTCGATCACGCTTACATCGGCGATGCGCGCTTTCAACAGGGAGATCAATGGTGTGACAGGCACACGCAGTTGTAAGCCGCGTTGACCAGCACTCAGATAAATATTTTGTAGTTCGGTGGCAGGTTGATCGAGATAGACCTGCCAATTTTTTGGAGTCAGCATCAAGGCGCTGATGCCGCCGACTTTCAGCCCGGTCATGCTTTCGGCGTCTTTGTGCGCTGCCATACGCACTTTCTTTTCGCCTGCTGCGTTTGCCAGCTTCTTCAGGTCGAGCGTGCGATCTGAGGCGATCATCACCAGCAGCGGTTTTTTGTTTGCCCCTTCCGGTTCGACCACCAATGTTTTGTAGACCATGAACGGTGGTGCTCCAATGAACTCCGCAACTTCTACAGCATCGCGTGTCGAGTCGTCGTAGGGGATGGCTTCGTAAGGGATGTTGTGCTTTTCGAGCAAGCGCATGGAGTTGAGTTTGGGTATGGGCATGGGGTTATTGGTTGTTGGTGATTGGTTTTTAGTTGTTGGTTATTCGTTGTTCGTTATTGGATGAGTTCCAAGGTGAATTTCTCGCTGGCTTCTTCACCGGGCTGCAAGACGATGACGTTGCTTTCAAGAATACCTTTGTCGTAGAGGTTAAAGCCATCGTTGGCATTTGTCACAGGCTCGACAGCGAAAAATGGTTTTTCTTTTGGCGCGAACATGATGATGTGCTTATATAATCCACCTGCGTGCATCTGAAGCTCGGTGTCGCCGTAGACGAAGCGCACAGGAGCATCGTCGCTTCGCCCGGTGAATAAGTCGTCAATGCCTTTTTCGTAGCGTTCGGGTCGCAGCGGCTTCAACGCTTGAAAGTCCAACCGTTCTTCAGTGATGGGCACAGGTGGCGCAGAAGGCATGGCACGTTCCAGTATGTAAACCTGTGAACAGGGGAGTTCTACGCTGACTTCATCATCACCCATTACGCGCTGAAAGTAGGGATGATGACCGAAACCCGCTGGCATTTCGCGCGAATCTTCATTTTTCACGGAGGTATTGACGGTAAACTTTTGACCATCCAGCAAAAAATCCTGCACTGATGAGAAGCGGAACGGGAAATTAATATCGGCGTGATCGGCAGAACGAAAGCTGGCGCGCGAATGCTGTCCGTCGGCGTAGTCTACTTGCCAGGGTAAGTCTTTGCCGACGCCGTGAATCGCTGTGCCGTCCCTGTAATTCTCTTTCAGTTGATAGTCTGTGCCTTTGAAGCGAAAACGAGCATCGCGGATGCGGTTTGACCAG
>CALMZT010000759.1 GCA_937870805.1 uncultured Chloroflexota bacterium | reverse complement strand
CGAACTCACTACCGCGTTAGAAAATCAGGTCGTCATCAACCCCGATGTTGAGGAAGGGAAGATCAGCCCTGAAGCCCTACCCCTAATGACTGCCAACTTCAGTCGCAGCATTCTCGCCCTGCCTCTGGTTCAGCGCGGCAATGTACAAGGTTTAGTCGTCTTTGGCGACACGGAACGCATCCGTGTATTCAACAAGCGCGAAGTGGACATGGGGCGTGCCATCGTTGCTCAGGCGGCAATATCACTTGAAAATGCGCGCCTAATGCACGACTTGGAGCTAAGTTTTCAGGAATTAAAAGACACACAGGAGCGCTTGATTCAAACTGCGCGCCTCTCAGCGATGGGTGAGCTTGCTGCTGCTGTCGCGCATCAAGTCAACAATCCACTTACGACAATTGTTGTCGACACAGAACTCATGCTCTCGGATGAAGCGCCGGAATCGCGCAACTACAATTCTCTGCAAGCAGTGTTACGAGCCGGCAAGCGTGCTGCTAGTGTGGCGCGTCGTTTGCTGGCGATCTCACGCCCGCATGACCCGGAAGCACCCGTCAGCCCGATTGATATTATCGACACGATCAAAGGCGTCATTACGCTGACAAAATCACACCTGGAGCGCAGTCATGTGAAGGTAATCGCCGACCTTCCATCTGAGCCGCTGCCGCCTGTTTACGCGATTCAAGGACAATTAGACGATGTGTGGCTGAATCTCATCCTGAATGCCCACGATGCGCTCACTGGACGCAAAGATGGACGCATCACCATCAACACTGATTATATGCCTGGAGCTTCCCATGTCGTGGTTACAGTGGCGGACAATGGTCCAGGTATTCCCGAATACATTATGAATGAGATTTTCAAACCCTTCTTTACCACGAAGCCCGTAGGGGAGGGCACAGGGTTGGGGTTACACATTTGCCGACAGGTCATCGAACGGATCAACGGCAGTATCGAAGTCGAAAGTGTAATCAATAAAGGGACAAAATTTGTCGTCCGGCTTCCGGTTCAATCAGAATAATGCCTTATTAACGAGGAAAGACATGACTTACATTATGGCTGTCGATGATGATGCTGACGTTTTGGGGACGCTGGGGCGTGCGTTGGAACGGGAAAACTTCGAGCTAAAGTTAGTCAACAATGGCATCGAAGCTCTGAAGCTGCTCGACAAACGCATTCCTGATTTATTGATTCTGGACATTATTATGCCGGAGATGGATGGTTTGACTATCTGTCGGCGGTTGCGCAAGGATACTCGTTTCGACACGCTTCCCATTCTCTTTTTGACGGCAAAAGGCAGCACTGATGATGTTGTCAATGGCTTAGACGCAGGGGCAGATGATTACATTGCGAAGCCGTTTGAACTCTCAGAACTGCGCGCAAGAGTACATGCCTTGCTGCGGCGTGGGATGCGTGAGAAGGGCAGTGCGTCGGTGCTTCAGGTCAACGACCTCAAGCTCGATTCCGATACTTATCAAGCCGAGATCAGTGGGATTTCCGTTCAACTGACCTCGACAGAACACCGCCTGCTGCGTTATCTCATGGAGCATGTAAACCAGGCGCTGTCCCCCTCGCATCTGCTGCAAGCTGTTTGGGATTACCCACCGAACACGGGCGATCCCGATTTGGTACGTGCACATGTGCGTAATTTGCGCGCCAAATTGGAAAAAAATACGGATAAACAGCACATCCGTACCATTCATGGAATCGGTTATATGATTTCTTCGCAGTAATGCTAGATTTCATAAAACATTCATGACTAATGAGTGAAATACCGCCTTATATCAGGTTATACTTCATTATATAGCCGCCGCAATAAGGAGTAGTTTTGCGACATGCCCCAGATTTTAGTTGTGGATGATGATATCGAAATTTTGACGATGATCGAACTCCTTTTTAAGCAAGAAGGTTATGCAACGCTGAAAGCACGCTCTGCGGCTGAAGCCCTAAAATTGATTGAAACGCATACCCCCGATCTTTTGTTGATCGATGTTGTGCTGCCAGAAACTGACGGCATTACCTTATGCCGCAAGCTGCGCCGACATGCTGAATTGGAAAACATACCGATCATCTTTTTAACAGGCGAAGATTCACCTTATGGGGTGGTCGAAGCACTCAACGCAGGCGGCGATGATTATATACGGAAACCTTTTGCAGTGCGCGAACTAGCGGCGCGTGTGCGCGCTCAACTGCGGCGTTCGGCGTTTAATGAGAGCATTCCTACAATTCGTTTGCTACCGCTGACGCATCAAGTATTCGTCAATGAACGCGAGGTGGAATTGACGCGCGTCGAGTTTGATCTCCTGCAACATCTGTGTAATTATCCTGATCTCTGGCACACCACGCGCGAACTTTTGGGCGGCGTCTGGCAGTATCCACAAGGGGTTGGTGATGCAGCGCTCGTGCGCAATCATATCCGCAATCTGCGCCGCAAGCTGGAAGATGACCCTGAACGCCCCGAAATTGTTCAATCGCGCCATCGGCGTGGCTATATCATTCGCGCTCATGTACAGATTGGTGAAGGCGCTGTACGTAGAGCCATATAATTTAGCGTTGTATTTGTCCCGATGTAACTGCATTCGTGCTTTTTATCGGGACATTGCGTTTCAATGCAATTGTTGTTTTAGACTGACAAATCCACTTCCTTTTGCACAAAACTCTATCAAATCACCACAGTATTGTTACGCAGTGAACCGCGACCTTATGGTATTATCGGATAAGCAGGCATAGTGATGATTCACTTGAGGTCGAGCGATGCGTAAGCTTCTGCGAAAAATTCTACAAGTTCTAGATGGCACACCAGCGGTGTACGGTAAACGGCAACGCGGGCAAAGTGTTCTTGAGATGGCTTTTATCACGCCGTTGTTGATCGTTTTGATCCTCGGCACTGTCGAAGTTGGATGGTTTACCAATAACTATCTGATCCTTATGGAAGTCACCCGTGTGGGTGCGCGTCGTGCAACTATTCTGGAAGCCGACGATTCACCCCTTGGCTGGGAACGCGATACGCGCAAGATGCAAGGCACGATGTACAATGCAGCAAGTCAGATCAGCATTGACGCTCGCACTTGCGATACCACACCGAGCAGTGCCAATCCCGATCCTCTGGGCTTTTACAATATTATCTCGTGTGTGATGATTCAATCCATGAGTCCGCTGTCGTTTGATAGAAATAACGGCGAGGATGATCTCATCATTTCAGCGTTCTCGGTACAAACCTTTTTCCCATCAACGACAGTACCGAACCCAATACCTGCAAGTCTACAGACGAACCGCGCACTGGTTGTGGGGCGTTACCCCTCCAATGCGAATGAATGTATTACCTTCACTGCTGATCGTGACCCCTTCGACTATTACAACTACGGCACTTGGGATACGGGTTCCCCCACACAGCGTCACGAATTGGACGGTTACGACCAGACGACTGCGAGTTCAACGCCGCCCGCTTACCCCGCAGACCCCGAACGACAGGTAGGCTATGTCTATTATGGGCAGCATGAAATTCCGGGGACGACGTGTATGGGATCTGAATTTACAGTTGCTCAAATTGAAAATTTGTTCAACCTGAACAACTTCAGTCTAGACAACTCGACACGTGCGTACATGCCATCTGCTGGTGTTACCCTTGTGGAAATCTATTGGCAGCACACCCTCTTGCTGCGTTTCCCGGCATTCTCGCCTCTTTTCCGAATGCTCGGTAATCAAACGGTTCTCCATGTCTGGGCAGCGTTCCCCACGCCCTCCATCGAACCGCGTATCCGATTTGAATAGAAAGCGGAATTCCGATGAAACGACTTAGCTTCCTCCAAACAATCAAACGACGTGGCGAGTCTGGACAATCCATCATCGTCCTGGCGATTGCCTTTGTCGCACTGCTCGGCTTTGTCGGCATTGTCACCGATGTCTCGTTACTGTTTGTTCGCTACAGCGGGCTGCGGCGGGCTGTTGACGCGGCAGCAGTTTCGGCGGCTGGACAAATGCGCACAGACCGCAACTTTGCGACGGTGAATTTTGCCGCGCGTACCTTCATCGAGTTCTATGGCATTAGCCCAACCGCTGTCGAAGTACAGACCTGCTTGACTGCGCCGGGCGACCCCGAACTATGTACAGCCGACCAACGCAAACTGGTACGGGTGCGCGCACAGGTGATCTCGCCCACCGTATTCATGCGGTTGCTCGGCTTTAGAGACATCGTGCTCGAAGCCACTGCGACGTCCGAAACCGCCGTCATGGACATCGTGCTCGTGATTGATGTGTCGGAGTCGATGGGTGACAGTACAAGTCTCGGCTTACCAGGTAACCCAGGTCCTGCGGGTATCGACTACGATTATTCTGATATCGGCATGGGCTACGTCTATAGACCGCCCTACATCACATTCGGTCTCACGAACCCTGATGTCATTCAAGCGCGCTGGTACTATTTGACCACACGCAATCAGGGCGGCGCAGGCGGAGCGAGTGATGTACCAGCAATGAGTACCGCGGCAAACTACATCAACCCGGCAGCGGCTCCAGGAGCACCTGACTATCAAGTCACAGCACTTGGGGGGCAAACTGTAGGTAGAAGCGTATTGCCAGGCTCGACCATAGAACCGCGAGGAGAATGTCGTGTGCGCTTTTATCCCAACTACAGTCGTCAGGTAGAAACTGGACAGGATACGTGGGATGGGTTGTTAAATTACTATCAAACCAACATGGGCGGACCTTGGGGGGTGATGCC
>CALMZT010000758.1 GCA_937870805.1 uncultured Chloroflexota bacterium | reverse complement strand
CAAACTGATCGTGCAATTGAGTATTTCAATCAAAGTCTTGAAATAGCAAGGTCACATGGAGATATCAAAGCAGAAGCGGAGTGTCTTCTTAATCAAGGTGAAGCATATTTCCAATCAGGACAATACGAGCAGGGAACAGATTATTTTAAACAAGCGCGAGCGATTATGCTTAAACTTGGAAATCATAATTTTGTCGAATATATAGATCTAGTAACGGGATCGGGATTGAGCCTTTTCCTCGAAGAAAAGTCCGAAGTATCCAAACCCGCACCTCCTCTACCCCCTATGTCATCTCCCAGCGCGGCAGCACCTGCCAGACCAGTTATCAAGCGTGAAGAACCTGCGCCGCCACCTACGGCTGGGGATACGCCACCGCCGCTAGAGGCTGTTGACGCCGCCCCCATCGCTCAAGATACGCAGCCTGCACCTGTGATGTTCTCTGCCTATCCGCCGAAAGTGGTGAAAAAAGATGAATGGCAGCCGCTGCTGGCATATGTCTTCCGCGAGACGGCGGCGCAAGCGGTGATTGCCGACGCGCTCAAACAACTTGGCGAAAAGCAAGCGCGTTACAGCCAGGTCACGACGATGGGTAAAAAAGCGATTTCCGAAGGTGCGGAGATTGTCGCGCGCCCAACGATGGCAGGCTTTCAGTTCAAGCCGCTGGAAGTCAAAATCGGCTTTTACGACGAGTGGCAGCGCTTCAACTTTGAACTGCGCGCCAAAGATGCGCCGCTGAACCAATTTGCTACGGGAAGCATTACCTTCACTGTCGAGGGCTTGATTGTTGCCGACGTGCCGCTGTCGGTCTACGTGGGCGAGGAAAATGCCATCGGTGAAATCAGCAACACGGTCACGCGCATGTATCAGGCGATTTTCTGCTCGTACAGCCACGACGACACCAAAATTGTCGAGCGTGTCGAGCGCGCCTACAAAGCGTTGGGCTTGGATTACCTGCGCGACATCACGACCCTCAAAAGTGGGACAGAGTGGAATGAAGAACTGCTCAAGTTGATTGACCGCGCTGACATCTTTCAACTGTTCTGGTCACAAGCCAGTGCTGAATCTCCCTACGTCAAGCGGGAATGGGAACACGCGCTCTCGCTTGAAGCAAACAAAAACAACTTCATTCGCCCCGTTTATTGGCAGCAGCCTATTCCCCATGTGCCCGATGCGTTGCGCCATATTCATTTTGCCTACCAACCAGACTTAGACGATTAGGGCATTTGTTTGTTACAATAGTTGTTCATTCGCAAATAGCTATTAAAAACAGGCAGCGTCCTGTCAAAGTAAAGGAGATCGTGTCATGGATCTGCTGGGTTGGATTGTAAGCCTGTTGTTGATCAGCATCTCAGGCGGTGTCGTTTTATTAGTCATGTATTTTGGCACTCGTGAAAAGCATCCTGATGAGAACAAGAGCGACCAATCGCACGAATAAGTGAGAGCGAAAGTACAACTTGATGGAAGCGAATCCGGCGCTGTTGATTGTAGCAGTGATAATCACCCTGGGTCTGTTAGGGGCAGGAGCCTGGTATTTCATGCGCCGCCAAACATCAGTGCCAACAGGCGGCGAAATTACCGAGCCTGTACGTCCGGCTGGCAGTAAAAAAAGCAGTTGGACGGGTGGTAAAACCACCTCAGCAGGCATGATTGCCCTTGTGGAAATTCTTGACGGTCCAGAGGGCAAAGTGGATGGGATGAATGCCGGACGCAAGATCGAAATCTACAGCGGGCGTGTGCGTATTGGGCGCAGCAGCGAACTCTGTGATTTGCAGCTTTATGACATTGACGACAACAGTACGGTGAGCCGCCGTCACTGCACGATTGAATTTGATCGCACGCTGAACAGCTTTGTGATTATTGACGAAGGCTCACGTTCGGGTACGCGCGTCAGCGACAAGATGATCGAAGCCCATCAACGCTATCCGTTGAAAGACGGCGACGTGATTGAATTAGGCTTTGTCGAACAATCAGGTGCTCGGCTTCGTTTCACATCGCCGATTTCTCGAACGTCACGACCCCACGGCGCGCCCCCTGTGCTGGAAACCGCTTCTGTGGAAATCCAGACTACCGGACACGGCGCGATCATCGCTGGCGATCATCCAGAGCGCGATGTAGAGGTCGATCCTGCGGATTTGCCCGGCATTGAAACCGAAGTACGACATCAACATGGTCCGCCCAATGCGTTTACAGGGAAGCCGGGTACGGGACCACTGGGACATGCTCAAGCTCCGTGCGACATTTTCCTGAGCTACAGCCGTAAAGACCGTGAAATAATGCTGCGCATCCGCAACGATCTGCGGATGAATGAAATAACCGTGTGGACGGATGAGAACTTAACTCCGGGCACGCCGCTGTGGCGTCAGGCAATTGAAAACGCCATCGAGAATGCGGGCTGTGTCGTCGTCATCCTGTCACCCGACGCCAAACAGTCACCTTGGGTGCAGCGTGAACTGGATTATGCGACCACACAGGATAAGCCCATCATTCCGCTGCTGGTGCGCGGCGATGAACGCACCGCCATTCCCCTGACGCTCATCAGCGCGCAGTGGGCAGACTTGCGCCAAAATTATGAGGCGATGTTCAATAGCGTGCTGAACATCGTGAAAAAGACGATAGAAGAAGCAAAACAAAGCTAACCACAGGGGCTGCAATGCCCCTGAATTTTCCTCATCGACGTTTTGTGCTCCCCGTTTCCCAACTATATAATCGGAACAAAATTTATTGGAGGAGCGCGGTGTGGTCATTCGCAATAAAGAGGCGCGGATTGCCGTGATTGGCGCAGGTCCGTCGGGGATTACGGCGGGCAAAAATCTGCTGCAAGTCGGGCTGCGAAATATTGTGATTTATGAGAAAAACGATCAGGTCGGCGGCAATTGGCTGTACTCCCCACGCTTGAGCCATTCCAGCGTATTCGAGACGACGCACATCATTAGCTCAAAGAAATTGTCACAGTACGCCGATTACCCGATGCCCGATGATTACCCCGATTATCCGTCGCATAAACAGCTTTTAGCCTATTTTCAGGGTTATGCCGATCACTTTGGCGTGACTCCCTATATTCGCTTCAACACAGAAGTAACAAAAGCCGAAAAGCAGCCTGACGAGACATGGAAGCTCACGTTAGGCGATGGCACGGTAGAGCATTTTGATTATCTGTTGGTTGCCAACGGGCATCACTGGAATCCCCGGTTGCCCAACTACCCCGGCGAGTTCACAGGACAGTTTCTGCACGCGCACGATTTTAAATCCGCTGCGCCGTTCAAGGATCAGCGTGTTTTAGTCATCGGCGGCGGCAACTCAGCGTGTGATATTGCTGTTGAAACCTGCCGTGTTTCAGCATTCACGGGCATCAGTATGCGGCGCGGCTACTACATCTCACCGAAATTTGCGATGGGACAGCCTGCCGATGTGCTCAATGCCCGCGTGATGGGCATACCCGCCTGGATTCGCCTGCCGCTGCTGCGCCTGACTCTCTGGCTGAATGTTGGGGATTACGCCAGCTATGGGTTAGAGCGCCCAAAACACAGCCTGTTGGGCGCACATCTCACGGTGAACTCTGAACTGCTGTATTTCATTCGTCATGGCAAAATTCACCCGCGCCGCGATGTCGCGCGTTTCGAGGGTAAACAGGTGCATTTTGTAGATGGCAAAGTCGAGGAATATGACAGCGTGATCGCCGCGACGGGTTTCATCATTACCTTTCCATTCTTCGACAAAAACTTTATCGACTATTCTGAAGGTGACGTGCCGCTGTATCTGCGCGTGTTCCATCCCGATCATCCGAGCCTGTTTTTCATCGGCTTGCTGCAACCGTTGGGGTGCATCTGGCCTCTCGCTGACTTGCACGCTCAGCTTGCTGCCAATTTCATCATCGGCAATTACAACCCACCTTCAGACATGCGTGAGCGCATCGCAAAGGAAGTCGAACATATCCGCATGCACTACATTAAATCTGCGCGCCACACGATTGAAGTCGATTTTTATCAACATCAGCGGGAACTCCAGCGCGACCTCCCTGCGAATGCTCCGGCGTGGCAGGGAAAGCAGGCGGAGCTAACCCGCTAAATCGACCCTCAACTGGTTAAAACGCCGCTTTCTCTGGTGACCCTTTATAAACCCTAAAGAACCTGATATTATTTCCCTGATGAGAGAACAGGGTAAGTTTCCTGAGTTCCCTGACAACCACTTCCGTATAGAGCACACAATATAAACGAGACCCTGAACACGCTGATCGAAGAACTGCATCACTTTGACCGCAACGTGCGCAGCCGCGCCGCATTGAGCTTAGGCAAGCTGGACGACGTGAACGCGCTGGACGCCTTGCTTGACGCCCTCTCTACAGAACCCGACTTCCTTGTGCGTGAGGACATCACGTGGTCGCTGGTACGTATGGGCGATGCAGCATTACAGCCG
>CALMZT010000757.1 GCA_937870805.1 uncultured Chloroflexota bacterium | reverse complement strand
GGATAGGGATTACTTGTACGAATTGCGAGACACACCAATTAGCAGAAATGAGGGAGAGCTTTAGTACATTTACAAGCGCAATGTCTCCAGGGGAAGATGGTAATATTATCTGTCCTAACTTATCACTAACATTACACTACGCATTAAAGTTCCAAAAGGAACGCAAATACAACCCATTTTCTGCTATCCTCTCTCATAGAGAAAGGTGTATCTATGTCCTACAGCAAGCTCACAACCAACGACTATCCGCTGTTGACTAAAGACCATCGCCTAATGACTAACAACTTTGTAAATTTCCTGATACCTTACTGTTTTTTCCGCTTACATTTAACTTGTGGGTTAGAACGCGGTTTGAAACGCAAAAAATATTGTGCCCACCTTCCCTTTATTATCCCGCCACCAAATAAAACGCTACTCTGATAAATGTGTTTTTGCAGGCTAAAATTTGAGTCACTCCTCAATTAACTGATTTACTTTGAACTTGTTACCCACCCATGATCGCTAGTGTTGCACCGTTTCCTTCTCTTTGTCCTTACCGCACCTCCCAGCGCATGTGCATCACCGTGCGCCGCGGGGTAAAGCGGTAGTGTTCCAACACGGGGAGAATCAGCGTATCATCGGCGGGGTGTTCCAGCGACAGCGGCGTCATGCCGTAACGCTGCAAGAAGTTGTTCAGCAGCACATCGTCGTACAACCCTTGATACTGCGGGTGTACGAACAACGTCATCTGTGCCGCCGATGCGGTGAGTGAGCTTTCAACCCACAGCGAGGCGAGAATACGCTCAGTAGTATCGCGGATAATCAGGCGTTCCGTGTGGCGTAGACTCAGCCAATCGCCTAATGAGCGCAGCAAACTGGGGCGAAAATAACGTGGATGCAGCGGGCGCTGCCAGCCGAGACCGCCTTGCTCGAACGAACGCACCTGCTTTGCCAGTTCATATTCTGCCTGCCATTCAGTATCGCGCCGCCGCGTGATGTAAGCCTTGACCTCGTGGATGGTGGCGGGGATACGCGCCGATGGAGTGCGCCGCCACGTCGTCCAGCCGCGCTCATACCCAAAGCCCAGCCGTTCATACAAGCGCCGCGCAACGGTGTTCTCAGCGTCCACTTGCAGCACGGCGAATCTGCCGCCGCGCTTACGGATCATGTCCATACTGGCTTGCATCAGGTGATAGGCGATGCCGCGCCCACGAAAGTCAGGATGCGTGCCGACGTTGGCAATAATCCACGCGCTGCCCAGATCGCTGGGGTAGTTGGCAGGATAGATCGAGACGTTGCCCACGATTCTGCCGTTGACGACCCACACGTAACCCAGGCTCAAGCCCAGCGTCATGTCGTTCATGCCTGCCATCAGCTTCAGCGCAATCCCCATGTGGCTCATCATCCGCATTTCGTTGACAGCGGCACGACCATTAAAATCCATGCTGTCGGCAAACACAATCTCAATTAAATCTGCCAGCGCCGCCAGATCGGTGCGGATGTTGACGGGACGCATACTGCCTGTCGTTGAATCTGCGGGGGTACTGAGGCTGACCACAAGTGTTTTCCGAAGAATGAATACGCTAACCTAGAGACTAACGATACAGTAAATTGTTGTCAAGCGCTTCCCTTAAAGAAAGAAACTATTTCGCTAGAAAATAAAGAAATTGATTGAATCGCATCGAAATATTGTGGTACACTGCTACAAAGCGTAATGAATCATCGTCCGCACAATCATTCTGGGGGAGGCTGTTGTTTGGGGGAAAGCTCATTTCCCATCCAACGCTGCCAAACTACAAGTTATCAGTGAGGAGTTATATGTTGATCCACAAGGTGCTGGGCTGGTTAGATGACCTGCTCCAGCATGACGCACACACTGAGACAGAGGCAGGTCAAGGACTGGTTGAATATGCACTTATCCTCATTATGGTCGCCGTCGTTGTGGTCGCTGTCGCTATCATCTTAGGTCCTGGCATCGGCAATATCTATTCGAATCTCGTCGCCACCCTCTAATTCGTTATCATTTTCTGTGAAAGACTCCTCGACAGGGAGTCTTTTTATTTCCAGCGTTGAAACCTTGCCGGAAACGATTTAGGATAATGCGCGCTAAATCTAGATCATAACGAAGCCAATCGTGTGTTTTTTGGCTTGAGGAGTTACTTTATGGGACGAACAAGTTACGGCAGAACGGGACGCCGGAGTAGCGGTGCTTGGCAGTGGATTTTAATTGGCATGATATTTGGCTTTGGCTGCGCGGTGATTATCCTTTTCGGACTGCTGACTGCCGGCGTGATGTCGATTGAAACGGCTTTCGGCGCAACAAACACCCCTGAAGTCGTCATCATCACGGCTACGTCCGCGCCCGTTACGCCAACCGATACTGCCGCGCCAACGAATACCGCCGCGCCAACCGAAACCTTAGCTTTTGCGCAAGCATCGCCTGCCACAGCAACGCCCTCTTCGCCGACACCTGCGCCTGTCACACCCTCGCCGACACCCACGCCAACAACACCGGCTTCTATTGGCGTACAATCGCCGCAGAGCGCTGAAGAAGACATTGATCCACAGTTGGCGTCAATCCGCAGTGGCACGGTGCCTGTGAGCGGCGGCACGTTTGCGATGGGGACGACGATTCAGGAAGTCTCGCAGGCGGTAGATGAGTGTACAGGGCGCGATGGTGGGAGTTGTGATGTGAGCTTTGGACAGGATTCCTTCCCACAGCATCAGGTCGCTGTCAATCCCTTTGAAATGGAAACCACTGAAGTCACTTATCTACAGTTCGTGACCTTCCTGAATGTGATGGGTCCCGGCAGTCACGACAACGGCTGTGATGGTCAACCTTGCATTGCCACACAAAACGAACAGCCTGATCTGAGCTATATCAGCTTCGACTCGAACACCTATGAAGTCCCAACTGTCGCGCAAAACCTGCCTGCTGGCGGTGTGACGTGGTTTGGCGCGAGTGCCTACTGCCGTGCTGTCGGACGCCGTTTACCCACCGAAGCAGAGTGGGAACGCGCAGCACGCGGTGAGGGCAATAATGTTTATCCCTGGGGTGCGACCTGGAGCAATGATCTGGCGAAAACCAACCGTCCACTGCCTGAAGATGGCGGCACCGTTGGACCTGTCGCTGTTGGCAGCTATCCGGCAGGCGCATTTGGCTTATTTGATATGGCGGGCAATATCGCTGAGTGGGTTTATGATTGGTATGACCCGAACTGGTATTTGCAGCAGCAGAATTCAGGGACTATTCCGGCGAACCCGACGGGTCCGGTTGCTGGAACAGAGCGGGTGCTACGCGGCGGCTCATGGGATAATCCGCCGTTCTTCGCGCGCGCGGTACATCGTCTCAGCGGTGACCCGGCACAATCCTACCTGTGGGCGGGCTTCCGCTGCGCCGCTGATCGTCGGGAAACCTCCGCATCGACAGCGCCTAATACTGGTGGTACGACGCCGTTAGCCATCACGGGTACACCTGACGCGGCGAACATCGGACTTGTGCCGCCGTCGGGCAGCGGCAACAGTCAGCCGACTTTGCCGCCTGTTTTACCGACAAATACATTACCCGCAGGCAACACACAGGGCACATCCCTACCACCCGGCGGATAAAATAAAAACGGGGCGAGTCCTGGTGAACTCGCCCCGTTTTTTGCTTCGATACTTTTACAGTCCGTTTTCCTCGTCGTCGCCGTGATGTTCAGCGCGTGTCGAAGGATACAGCGCTACCAGCATGGTGAAGACCTGCTCTCTGGCGTTTTCGGGTTTGATGCGCAGTTCCGCGAACTCTTTCACCAGTTCTTCCATACGCTCATAAAATTCTGCTGCTTGCTCAGCGTTCAAACGGCTGATGATACGCGAAATCAACAGATGGCGCGGCTCAGGTTTCTCAACATTTTCGTCGCGCTCCATGTCGATGACGCCTTCGCCCACGCTCTTTTTGATGTCCGCTTTCACGTCGTCCATCACCGTAGACAGCATCATGTCCAAGCCGACATCACCTGTGTTGGCAGTTGGCATGAGCAGGTGATGGTCGAAGCGATAAAAACGCGCCGCCGCCTGATAGCGCTTTTCCAGAATACCAGAAACCAGCCGCGTATCGACCACGCGAATTAAGCCGTGTTTTTCCATCAGATTGATGTGGTAATACAGCTTCGTTGGCGTGATGTCCAGATCGCCAGCAAGCTGCTTTACAGTCAGCGGTTTTTCGCGCAGCAGATCGAGGATTTGCATCCGCAAACTATCGGCAACAACTTTCAGGGTGTCAAGATCGCGGATAATAAATTCTTCTTCGAGGAAGGCAGTTGTGGGTGTCATCGTCTTGTGTGGTTTACTAACCATAAATGTATACCAATTATAACTTATTTAAATGGTAAAAGATATGAAAAACCATTAGATCCATATAGAACAATACCTTCGCCAAAAATGAAGGGATGTAGGGCTTTTGAGGTAGAGTAGTTGTCAACCAAAACAAACGACTCAGG